>JACZKT010000702.1 GCA_014859905.1 Rubrivivax sp. | reverse complement strand
CTGCCCAAGGGCGCGCAGGTCGGTGCCATCGTGCGCGGCCTGCACCTGCCCGACGGCAGCGATGCCGGCGCTGCGGCGCGGCCGCAGGTCATCATCGCCCACGGCGACACCGTGGTCGAACCCAACGACCACGTCATCGTCTTCGTGCCCAGCAAACGCATGGTGCGCGAGGTCGAGAAGCTGTTCCAGGTCAGCGCGACCTTCCTCTTCTGATGGGCCTGCTGCCGGTCGTTGCGCTGGTCGGCCGCATGGTCGTGCTGTTCGGCCTGCTGATGGGCGTGCCGCTGGCCTTCACTCTCGCCAAGCACGACGCCGCCGAGGACGCCTTCCTGCTGGCCGCCGGCATCACGCTGGCCTGCGGCCTGGGCTTGAGCCTGCTGACGCGCCGCTTCAAGCGCGAACTGCAGCCGCGCGACGGCTTCGTGCTGGTGGGCCTGACCTGGCTCGTGCTGCCGGCCTTCGGCGCACTGCCGCTGTGGCTGGCGATCCCCGGCGCCAGCGCCACCGACGCCTACTTCGAGGCCATGTCGGCGTTCACCGCCACCGGCGCCACCGCGTTCAGCGGCCTCGACGCGCTGCCGCTGTCGGTGAACGTCTGGCGCTGCTTCATGATGTTCGTCGGCGGGCTGGGCATCATCATTCTCGCGGTGGCCATCCTGCCGCTGCTGGGGGTCGGCGGCAGCCAGCTCTACAAGACCGAGATGACCGGCCCGATGAAGGACCAGAAGCTGACACCGCGCATCGCCGACACGGCACGCGCGATCTGGGTCGCCTACGGACTGCTCGCGTTGGCCTGCACCGGGGCCTACCGCGCCGCCGGCATGAGCTGGGAAGACGCCTTCATGCACATGTGCACGACGGTCAGCCTGGGCGGCTTCTCGTCGCACGACCTGAGCTTCGGTTACTGGAACTCACCGGCCATCGAGGCGGTGGCGGTCCTCTTCATGATGCTGTCGGGAGTGAGCCTGGTGCTGTACTTCGTGGCCTGGCGCTCGCGTTCGCTGGCGCCCTTGTGGCGCAACGCCGAGGTGCGGGCGTTCTATGCCGTGCTGCTGGGCAGCGTGGCGCTGATCTCGCTGTACCTCGTCACCTTCGGCAGCTATGCGAGCTTCACGCTGGCGCTGCGCCACACCGCCTTCCACGTCGTGTCGATTGCCACCACCACCGGCTACAGCACGCACGACTACGCCGTCTGGCCGTTGTTCGCGCCGCTGCACATGATCCTGCTCGGCTGCTTCGCCACCTGCGCCGGCAGCACCGGTGGCGGCATCAAGATGGTGCGCATGCTGCTGCTGCTGAAGCAGTCGCGGCGCGAGCTGGTCCGCATCGTGCATCCGAACGTCGTCAATCCGGTGGTGCTGGGGGGCGCTGCGGTCAGCGACCGCGTGATGCAGAGCGTGATCGCCTACATGATGTTGTACGGCGCCACGCTGGTGGGATTCACGATGGCGCTGCTGTTCACCGGGCTGGACGCGGTGACCGCCTTCACCGCCGTCGTCGCCTGCGTCAACAACATCGGCCCCGGCCTCGGCGACGTCGGCCCGTCGCTCAACTACGGCAGCCTGACCGACCTGCAGACCTGGCTGCTGACCTTCGCCATGATGCTCGGCCGGCTGGAACTGCTGTCGGTGCTGGTGCTGTTCACACCGGCGTTCTGGCGGCGCTGAGGGCGGCCGGCAGTCAGTCCGCGTCGCCCCGGTCAGTTGATGTAGTCCGAGACGACCTTCCAGCGCGCCTCCTGCAACTGCGACAGGCGTGACTTGTCGTTGCCCAGGCGCTTGGTCGCCGTCCAGGTGCCTTGCGGGCTGCCGAACATGTCGGCCGGGATCGTCATGCCGTCCATCGCCTTGACGAAGCTGTCGACCGTGAGGCTGGGCCCGGCCTTGCCCGCCGCACGGGCAAAGGAATTGATGATCGTGTAGCCGTAGACCGAGAACACGGTCGGGTCCTCGTTGAACTTGGTCTTGTACTTCGTGGCCCAGAAGCGGATCGGCTGTGATGCTTCGTCCAGGTACGGATGCTGCGCTGTGTGCGCCGCGTACAGGCCGTCCATCGCCTTGCCGCCGAGCTTGTGGATGAGGTCGGTGTAGGACGCGCTGGAGCCGATGAAGGTCGGGTTGAAGCCCAGCTTGCGCGCGGTGGCGATGCCGCCGATGGTCTCGCGAATGATGGTGCCGAGGACGACGAAGTCGCAGCCCGAGGATTGCAGCCTGGACATCTGCGACGAGAAGTCGGTCGCCCCGCGCTTGTAGGAGGTCTTCTCGGCCATCTCGACACCGATCGTCTTCAAGCCCGCCTCGGCGCCGCGCAGCACCTCGAGGCCGAACTCGTCGTCCTGGTACATCGAGCACACCTTCTTGGCGCCCTTTTCCTTCACCAGCCTGGGCACCGCGGTGCGCATCTGGTCGTAGTAGGTGGCGGCGAAGGCGTACTTCAGCCGGTGGTGGGGTTCGAACATCTCGCGCGCCGCCGTCACCGGAAAGAAGTTGGGCACGTTCTTCGCAAACTGCACCGGCATCGCGGCCATGTTCTGGGCGGTGCCGATATGCCCCACCATGGCGAAGATCTTGTCCTGGTTGACCAGCTTCTGCGCCGCCAGCACGGCCTTCTTGGGGTCGTAGCCCGAGTCCTCGAACAGCAGCTTGAGCTTGCGGCCGTTGACGCCGCCCTGCTCGTTGATCTCGTCGACGGCCAGCATCATGCCCAGCCGCACCTGCTTGCCGAAACCGGCAAGCGGCCCGGACAGGTCCTGGATCGAGCCGAGCGTGATCTCGTCCTTGCTCACGCCCTGCTGGGCGAAGGCCGTGCCGGCGGCGAGCAGCACGGTGGCGGCAATCAGGGTTCGCGTTTTCATGGGTTCAGTCTCCTGGGGTGATGCTTGCCTGGGGTCGCCGGGATCAGCCGGCGTACATCGCTTCGATCTGCGGTGCGTACTTCTTGTGCACCAGCTTGCGCTTGAGTTTCATCGTCGGCGTCAGTTCCTCGTCTTCGGCGGTGAGCTGGGCCTCGATCAGGTGGAACTTCTTCACCTGCTCCGCGCGCGCGAACTTCTTGTTGACGCGGTCGATTTCGGCCTGGATCAATGCTCTCACCTCCGGCGCGCGTGTCAAGCTGGCGTAATTGCTGAAGGGAATGTCATGGTCCTGGGCGAACTTCTCGACATTCTCCTGCTCGACCATGATCAGCACCGTGAGGTAGGGCCGGGCGTCGCCGATGATCACGGCGTCGGTGATGTAGGGCGAAAACTTGAGCTCGTTCTCGATCTCGGTCGGCGTCACGTTCTTGCCGCCGGCGGTGATGATGATGTCCTTCATGCGGTCGGTGATGCGGAACACGCCTTCGTCGTCCACGCTGCCGATGTCGCCCGTGTGCAGCCAGCCGTCGGCGTCGATGGTTTCCGCTGTTTTCTCCGGCTGGTTCAGGTAGCCGAGGAACACGTTCGGCCCCCGCACCAGGATCTCTCCGGTGGACTCGTCGATGCGCACCTCGTTCCACGGCGCTTTGATGCCGATCTTGCCGGGCCGGATGCGGTCCAGCGGCGTGTAGGTGGAAATGCCGCCGGTCTCGGTCATGCCCCAGACCTCCGCCATCGGCACGCCCAGCGCCATGTACCACTTCACCAGGTCGGGCGAGATCGGCGCCGCGCCGGTGACGCAAAAGCGCGCGCGGTGGATGCCGATCATGCGGCGCACGTTGTCCAGCACCAGCGCGCGGGCGAGCAGGAACTCGGCCTTCAGCAGCGCCGGCACCGGCTGGCCGGCCATCACCCGTTCGGCCACCCGCAGGCCGACGCCGATGCCCCAGCCATAGGCCAGTTGCTGCAGGCGGCTGGACTCCTTGATCGCAATCGTGACGGCCGAGTAGAACTTCTCCCACACGCGCGGCACCGCCACCGCCACCGTGGGTGCGATCTCGCGCACGTTCTCGGGCACGGTGTCGGGGTTCTCGACGAAGTTGAGCTTGGCGCCGGTGTACATGGCGAAGTACTCGCCGCCCATGCGCTCGGCGATGTGGCACAGCGGCAGGAAGCACATGCGCTCGTCGCTCTCGTCCTGCGCCGTGGTGACGTTGTAGCCCCGCATCGAGGTCACCAGCGTGCGGTGGCTGTGCATCGCGCCCTTGGGCTTGCCGGTGGTGCCCGAGGTGTAGACCAGGATCGCCAGCTCGTCGGGCTGCGCGGCGTCGATGCGCTGCTGCATCGCCTGTGGGTGGCTCTTCATGTGCTCGCGGCCCAGGCCGCGCAGCGCGTCCAGGCCGATCACGCCCTCGTCGTGCAGGCCGTGCAGCCCGTTCATGTCGAAGACGACGATCCTGCGCAGCAGCGGCAGCTGCTCGCGCACCTCCAGCGCCTTGTCGAGCTGCTCGTCGTCCTCGACGAACAGCAGCACGGTGCGCGAGTCCTCGCACAGGTACTGCACCTGCGCCGCGGCGTCGGTGGGGTAGATGCCGCTGCTGACGCCGCCACAGCACAGGGCGGCCAGGTCGGCCAGCACCCATTCGACCACGGTGTTGGCCAGGATCGACACCGTCTCGCCGCGCTCCAGGCCCAGCGCCATCAGCCCGTGCGCGATCTCGCGCACCGCCTCGCCCGTCTGCGCCCAGGTCCAGCTGCGCCAGATGCCGAACTCCTTCTCGCGCAGCCACACCAGCGACGAGCGCTGCTGTGCCGCATGCCAGAAGATGCGCGGCACCGTATCGCCGGGGATGACGATGCGCTCGTTTCCCTGCAGCTTGCCGACGTTCCAGAGGTTGGCCATGGGGGTTGCCTTTGTCAGCGCCAGGTCTTCTTCTTCTTCCAGCGCCGCTCGCCGCGCACGCCGTCTTCCTTCATGCCGAGGTAGAACTCCTTGACGTCGTCCTTCTCGCGCAGCGCGCTGCAGCGGTCCTCCATCACGATGCGGCCGTTCTCCAGCACGTAGCCGTAGTCGGCCACGTTCAGCGCCATGTTCGCGTTCTGCTCCACCAGCAGGATCGTCGTGCCGTGCTCGCGGTTGATGCGCACCACGATCTCGAAGATCTCGCGCGTGAGCTTGGGGCTCAGGCCCAGGCTGGGTTCGTCGAGCAGGATCATCTGCGGCGCGGCCACCAGCGCGCGCGCGATCGAAAGCATCTGCTGCTGGCCGCCGGAGAGCAGCCCGGCGTCCTGGTGCTGGCGTTCGCGCAGGATCGGGAAGTACGACATCGCGCGTTCGATGTCGCGCGCCACCGCGTCGCGGTCGCGGCGGGTGTAGGCCCCCATCAGCAGGTTGTCGCGCACCGACAGCAGCGCAAAGACCTCGCGCCCTTCGGGCACGTGGCTCAGCCCCAGCCGCACGATCTGCGCCGGATCGCGCGCGGTGATGTCCTCGCCCCGGAAGTGCACGCTGCCGCGGCGCGGGTCGATGATGCCGGAGATGGTCTTCAGGATCGTCGTCTTGCCGGCGCCGTTGGAGCCCAGAACGGTGGCGATCTCGCCCGTGCGCACCTTCAGGCTCACGCCCCGGATGGCACGGATGGGCCCGTAGGCGCTCTCGACGTTGGACAGCACGAGGATTTCCTCGCTCATGTCGGCCCCCAGACGCCTTCGGCGTCGCCCCCCGAGGGGGGTTGCCCGCTTGGGACGGCCCGGCGCGGGCTCACGCCGGCCTCCGCAACGACGACAGGTCGTCGGTGGACCCGAGGTAGGCCTCGATCACGCCCGGGTGCGCCTGCACCTCGGCCGGCGTGCCCATGGCCAGCACCTCGCCCTGGTTCATGGCCAGCACGCGGTCGGAGACGCGCGAGACCAGCGACATGTCGTGCTCCACCATCAGCACGGTGATGCCGTACTCGCGCCGGATGTCGTCGATCCAGAAGGCCATGCCCTCGGTCTCCTCGACGTTCAGCCCCGATGAAGGCTCGTCCAGCAGCAGCAGCTTGGGTTCGGCACACAGCGCGCGCGCCAGTTCCACCACCTTGCGCACGCCGTAGGGCAGGCCGGCGATCAGCGTGTCGCGGTAGTGCTGCAGGTCCAGGAAGTCGATCACCTGCTCGACCTTCGCCCGCGCCTGGATCGCGGCGCGGCGCGCCTTGGGCGTGAAAAGGATGTCGTCGAGCAGGCCCGTGGCGCGGTGCGTGTGGCGCCCGATGAGCAGGTTCTGCAGCACGCTGGCATGCTCGAACAGCTCGATGTTCTGGAAGGTGCGCGCGATGCCCAGTGCGGCCACGCGGTGCGGCGGCTCTTTGATGAGGTCACGCCCTTCATATTCGATGCGCCCGCCGGTGGGCGTGTAGATGCGGCTGATGAGGTTGAAGACCGTCGTCTTGCCGGCGCCGTTGGGGCCGATCAGCGTGAACACCTCGCCCCGGCGCACGTCGAAGCTGACGCCGTTGACCGCCAGCACGCCACCGAAGCGCACGCTGAGGTCGTGGGCCGAGAGCAGCACGGTCGGGTCGCTCGTCATTTCAGCCGGTCCGACTTCTGGAACGACTTCTGCCGCTTGAACATGCCCTTGCGGTAGAAGGGGAAGAGCTGGAAGAAGGTGCGGATCTTCAGCCAGCGTCCGTACAGGCCCATCGGCTCGAACAGCACGAAGGCCACCAGCACCACGCCGTACACGGCCGACTGCAGCCCCGGCGCCTGGCCCACCACGGCGGGCAGGAAGTCCTTGCCGAGCGAGATCATCTGCGGCATCGAGATCAGGAAGATCGCGCCCAGGAAGGCGCCGTGCACCGAACCGAGGCCGCCGATCACCACCATCAGCAGCAGGTCGATCGACTGCAGGATGTTGAACTGGTCCGGCGACAGGAACTGGATCTGGTGCGCGTACAGCGCGCCGCCCAGCCCGGCCAGTGCCGCCGACAGCGAGAACGACAGGGTCTTGTAGCGTGCCAGGTGGATGCCCATGCTCTGCGCCGAGATCTCGGAGTCGCGGATGGCGACGAAGGCGCGGCCGGTGGGCGAACGCAGCAGGTTCAGGATGGCCAGCGTGGCCAGCACCGTGACGCCCAGGCACAGGAAGTAGAAGGGCGTTCCCGACTCGACCTGCCAGCCCCCCAGGTGCGCCGGCTGCACGAACAGGCCGGCATTGCCGCCGGTGACCGACTCCCAGCGCGCCAGGCCCTCTTCGACCACGAAGCCGAAGGCCAGCGTGGCGATGCCCAGGTAGATGCCCTTGACACGCAGCGCCGGCAGCCCGACCACGACGCCGACCGCCGCCGACAGGGCGCCGGCCGCCGCCAGCGAGACCGGAAAGGGCACGCCGGCATTGCTGAGCACGGCCTGCGTATACGCGCCCACGCCCAGGAAGGCGGCGTGGCCGATCGAAAACAGACCGGTGAAGCCGGCCAGCAGCATCAGGCCCAGGCCGACCACCGAATAGATCAGCACGAAGGTCAGCTGCGCCAGCCAGTATTCGGGCAGCAGCCAGGGCGACAGCACGAGGAAGACGCACAGCGCCGAGTACCACAGCACCTGCCCGCCATGCTTGGCCAGGCGGATGTCCTGCTCGTAGCTGGTCTTGAAGATGAATCGCATGTCGTGGGCCGGTCAGACTTTCTTGCGCAGCGATTCGCCGAACAGCCCGTTGGGCTTGATCATCAGCATCAGCAGCACCACCACATAGGCGGCGATGTCCTTGAAGCCCTCGGGCAGGTAGAAGCCCGCGAGCGCCTCGACGACGCCGATGACGAGCCCGCCGACGATGGCACCGGGCAGGCTGCTGAAGCCGCCCACCACGGCGGCCGGAAAGGCCTTCAGCCCGATGAAGCCCATGTTCGCATGCACGAAGGTGATGGGCGCCAGCAGCAGGCCGGCGATGGCGGCCACGCCGGCCGCCAGGGCCCACACCAGGCCGTTCAGACGCTGCACCGGGATGCCCATGTAGTAGGCCGCGAGCTGGTTCTGCGACGACGCCTGCATCGCCACGCCGATGCGGCTGTAGCGGAAGAGCGCGAACAAGCCCAGGCACAGCACCGCGGTGGCGGCGATGACGACCAGCTGTTCGATGTTGATGACCAGGCCGCCGAGGCGCGCGATGTCGTCCTTGTAGGGCACGGGCAGCACATGGGTCTCGGTGCCGATGCCGGGGATCATCGTGATCAGTCCGCGCGCGATGTAGCCGATGCCGATCGTCAGCATGACGATCGAGAACGCGGGCTGGCCCAGGATGGGGCGGATCACCGCGCGCTCGACGAGCAGCCCGAACAGCGCCATGGCGCCGATCGCCGACGGCACCGCCAGCCAGTACGGCCAGCCCACCATCGTCATCAGCGCCAGGCCGCAGAAGGCGCCCAGCATCATCAGCTCGCCCTGCGCGAAGCTGACGGTCTCCGTGGCCTTGTAGATGAGCACGAAGCCGAGCGCGATCAGGCCATAGATGCAGCCCTGGGCGATGCCGCCGACGATGAGCTGAATCAGATACAACGCGTCTCCTTGGGGCGGCGTGTCGGTGGCTCGTCCATGCAGGGCGCATGCTAACGGCGCGCGGCGGCGCGGGCACTCGATGGAAACGCTGACGCGCCGGACAAGTCAGCTTCGAAGAGGGCTGTGATCGAAGAGCCCCGGCCCGCTGCCTTGGCATCGGGGTCGGCCGGTGGGCCGTGCCCTACTGCCCCGCCATCACTTCGACGCCGATGCCACGGTAGCCCACGAAACCGCAGGACTGGTCGAACATCGGCTGTCCGCTGACCCGAAACTCCTGTCGCGAGCCGTCGCTGCGGGTGCGGTGGAGCGCGAAATCGAGGAACGGCCGGCGCGCCGCGATGTTGCCTTGCAGCGCCTGGCGCTCCGCCGGGTCCCAGCCGTCGTCGGGAACCGGGGCCGGATCCGCCACCAGCGGGCCCACCCGGATGCCGAGCATTTCCAGCACCGGGCCCGAGACCTTGGTGAACTCACCGCTTTCGTCCTGCTCCCAGTACCAGTCGGAGGCCAGCTCGGTCAGGCTGCGATAACGGGCTTCGCTTTCACGCAGTTCCGCAGTCCGGTCCTCCACGGCCTGTTCGAGTTCCTTGTTGTAGGCCTCCAGCTTGCGGTACAGCAGCCGCACCTCCAGCATGTTGTGAATGCGTGTCTTGACCTCGACCAGGTCGAAGGGCTTGCTGATGAAGTCCTTGGCCCCCGCCTGCAGTGCGCGCAGCTTGTGGCCGGGTTGGGCGGTGAGAACGATGACCGGCAGGTAGCTCTCGCGGCTGTTGGTCTTCAGGCCTTCCATGACGCCGAAGCCGTCCATCGTGGGCATCTGCAGGTCGAGCAGGATCAGGTCGTAGGGGTCCCGCCGATGCAGTGCGCAGACCTCGGTCGGATCCATGGTCGAAGCGACGCGGGTGTAGCCGGCTTCAGCAAGCAAGCGACTCAGGAGCCGCACGTTGGCCTCCTGGTCGTCCACGATCAGGATGTTGGCGCCGAGGATGTCGTGTTCGAGCGTCATGGGCTGGTCGCCTCATGGTTTGCGTCGTGCGACCGGGTCCGCGCGCCTTCCAGCGCCAGGTCCAGCGTGTCCATGAACTCGTTGACCTTGATCGGTTTGGTGAGGTAGCGGAAGAACCCGGCCTCCAGCCCCTTCTGGATGTCCCGGGGCATGGCGTTGGCGCTCAGCGCAATCACCGGAATGTGCGCCGTGGCAGGGTCGCCGGCCAGGATCCTGAGCGCCGTGAGGCCGCTGATGCCGGGCAGGTTGATGTCCATCAGGATGACCTCGGGCATCGCCGCGTGGGCCATCTCGATGCCGCGCCGGCCGTCCTTCGCGCTGAGCAGCTGGATGTCCGGGCGGCGGGCCAGGAGCCGGGCCACCAGCAGCAGATTGGCGGGGTTGTCTTCGACGCACAGCACGGTGCGCAACGGCGTGCCCGCGGCGACGCCTGCGGCGGCCGTGGCAACGGCGGGCAGGGCCCCGGCCGGCACTTCGATGCCGCTGGCCGCGTTCAGCTCGATCCAGAACAGGCAGCCCACGCCGACGGTGCTGTCGACGCCGATCTCGCCTCCCATCAATTCGACCAGCTGCTTGCAGACCACGAGGCCGATGCCGGTGCCTTCCTCGATGCCGGCCTCCTGCCCAAGACGGTTGAAGGGCTGGAACAGCTGTGCCAGCTTGTCGAGCGGCAAGCCCTCGCCGGTGTCCTGAAAACTGACGCGGACACGGCCCCCCGGTCTGGCGCGGCAACTGACCTCGACCGTGCCGCCGACGCGGTTGTACTTGATCGCGTTCGAAAGCAGGTTGACGAAGATCTGCTTGACCCGCGTGCGGTCGGCCTTGACGAACAAGGGCGTGTCGGGCGTGCAGAAACCGACGCTGATGGCGCTCTTGCGTGCCTGCGGTTCGATCATCGCCTGGCAATCGCCGAGCACTTCGGCCAGCGACATGGGTTCCATCGACAAGGACAGCCGCCCGGATTCGATGAGGGCGAGATCGAGCACTTCGTTGATCAGCTCCAGCAGGTACCAGCCGGCCTGCAGGATCTGGTCGATGCTGTCCTTCTGCGGCGCTGTCGGCGGCGGCGAGCCCGAGTCCATCAACTGCGCGAAGCCGAGGATCGCATTCAACGGCGAGCGCAGTTCGTGGCTCATGCTGGACAGAAAGTCCGACTTCGCCCGGTTGGCACGCTCCGCCGCGACCTTGGCGCCCTGCAGTTCGAGGTTGGTCTCGTGCAGGGCCTGGTCCAGGCGCTGGCGTTCGCCTTCGACTTTCTTGCGCGCCGTGTTGTCGGTGCCGATCAGCAGGTAGCCGATGATCGTGTGCTGTGCGTCGCGCAGCGCCGTCACCGACACCACCGCGGGCAAGCGGGTGCCGTTCTTGCGCAGGTAGGTCAGTTCGTAGATGTCCTCGATGCCGCGCGAAGCCTTGAACACCAGGGCTTCGAAGCCCGGCGCGATGGCCGTTCCGAACTCCGCGCTCAGGGCCTGGGCGCGCTGGATGACTTCCTGTGGATCGGAGAAGTCGGCCGGCGTGATCAGGTTCATGACGTCGGCCGCCGCATAGCCCAGCATGCGCTCGGCGCCGATGTTGAACAACTGGATGACGCCCTTGTCGTCGGTGGCGATGCTCGAGAAGTTCGCGCTGTTGAGAATGGCGCTTTGCAGTGCGCCTGTCTTGAGCAATGCGCTTTGACGTCGCGCTTTCATGGTGCCGCGCGGCTCGGCGGCGGGGGCGGGAATCGCGACTTGCTTACCGGTCTTGGGCCTGGCCAGTTTCATGGACTTGTGATGTGCATCGAATCTTGGGGCGATAGTCCTGAGGTGCACCGGAGCGTACACGGTGAAGGCTGTCGTGATAATTGGGCATCTTGCCTAGCTCCACGGCTGCGCGTCTGTGCGCTGGCATACATAGGCTGCCAGGGCGGCGTCGGTCGAAGGCTCGACAGGGGCGTTTCAACGAAGATCGAGCCAGAATCGGACTGCGATACTAGAGGTGCGGCCTTTGCCGAGCCGGGGATTCCGGCGCAGGGGGCGGATCAGCGGCAGCAGGCGAGGTCCTGCGGTATGCCGTCGATCCACATGATCTGTCCCCCGGCGCGGGTGGCGCGGGTTTCAAGGATGAACACATGAAGACGAAGACGTGGCTGAGAACGAGCCTGGGGGCCCTGATGCTGGGGGCCTTGTGGCTGCCGGCAGCCTGGGCGGACTTCGAGCTCAAGGACGGCCAGGGGCGGACCATCCTGCTCAAGGATGACGGCACCTGGCGTTACCTGGAGGCGCCGGCCGCGAGCGGCGCAGCCTCCGCGCCCGCCAAGGAGCAGCCGCAGGCCGAGTTGCTGCTGGAGCGGCGCATGGACGCACCGGGCGGCTGCCGCTTCGAGCTGACCCTGGTCAACACCCTGACCTACGAGATTCGCAGCCTGGTGCCGGAGTTCGCCGTCTACCGCGCCAACGACGTGGCCTACAGCGCTCAGACGGCCAGTTTCGGCCCCGTGCGGCCCGGTGACCGCAGCCGCCGCGCGCTGCAGTTCATCGGCATCGCCTGCACCGACATCGCCAGGCTGCAGGTGCAGGGCGGCGACCGCTGCGAGATGGGTGACCTGAACAAGTTCTCGGACGCCAAAGGCCAATGCCTGGCGCGCGTGCGCGTGGTGCCCAGCGAGTTGCTGCGCTTCGAGAAGGGCAGGTAGCGGACAGGGACTTCGAGCGCCATTTCCCGGCGCTTCGCGACACGCCTACAGTCGAGGCCATCCTCTACCACCCGGAGACACTTCGATGACGCACAGCTTCACCTGGCCCGCGCTCGCGTTTGCCGCCCTGGCCGTGGCGGGCTGCGCCGCGCCCGACGCCGGCAAGGCCGGACCGATGGGCATGATGGGGGGAGGCATGGGCGGCGGCATGGGCGGCGGCATGATGAAGGGCCGCATGGCGGTGGCCTCGCTGACGCCGACCCAGGGCAACAACGTGCGCGGCCTGGTCATGTTCCACGAAATGGACGGCCACCTGATGGTGCACGCCAGGATCAGCGGCCTCAAGCCCAATGGCGAACACGGCTTCCATGTCCACGAGACCGGCAGTTGTGCCAGCGCCGATGGCACCAGCGCCGGCGGCCACTTCAACCCCGACGGCAAGCCGCATGGCCCGCAGACGGCCGCCCACCACGCCGGCGACCTGCCGGCACTGAAGGCCGATGCCAACGGCATGGCCGACCAGAAGTTCATGCTGATGGGCCCGACCCTCGTCGCCGGCCCCGCCAGCGTGGTCGGGCGCGCGGTGGTCGTGCACGCGCTGCCGGACGACTACACCACGCAGCCCACCGGCAATTCGGGGGCGCGAATCGCCTGCGGCGTGATCGCGGGGCACTGAGCTTGCGGCGGCTTGCGGTGACAAGCCGCCCCCGGCCGCCTGGGCGGGCTGTCCCTGCGCGTTCCACGCTGCGCCTGGCTCAGCCGCGCGGCAGGTAGATGCGGTCGGCATAGGTCGCGAGCCACTCGGGCCGGAAGGCCACGAAGATCGCCACCAGCATGCCGGTGATGAAGGCGTCACCCCAGGCGAAGAGCCAGCGCGCCAGCATCAGGTCGGCCGCACTGAGACCACCAGGCACCACCTGCAGGCCGGCCGCCACGGTCCCGGCTGCGGCCACCGCCAGCGCGGTGGCGAAGAAGCCGCGCCCGAGGATGTAGATGAAGAGATGGTGCGGCAGCCAGCGGCGCAGCGCGGCGCCGATGAGCATGGCCAAAGTCATTGGCACCACGCCGAGCCAGACGCCGCGGTCCAGTGCCTCCAGCGGCGTCAGCCCGCCGACGAACATGGTCGCTGCCGCGACCGGCACCAGCATCAGCACCGCCAGCGGCCAGCCCAGCATCAGCATCAGCAGGCAGCTGCCGGCCAGCGGCTGCAGCACGGGAATCGCGCTCAGGCGGTCGGCGCTCCAGAGCACCGGCATCAGCAGCCACCAGGCCAGCGCCGGCCAGGGTGGCGTGCTGCCGGCGACGGCGCGCCACGGGCGCAGGGCCAGCGCCACGGCCAGCGCACCCAGGCCAAGAAGCAGGTCGAGCCAGGCCATCGCGGCATCGTAGCCGTGCCGGCGGCCGGGGCGTCGGCGTGTGGGCTTGGGCGATACTGCGCGGCGTCCTTTCCCACTGACACTTTCGAACCCTGCAAGGAGACATCGATGCAACCCAACACAGCGCGACTGTGCCGCCGGCTGCTGGCAGCAGCCACCGCGGTGGCCGCCACGGCCTTGTGCGGCACGGCGCTGGCCCAGGCCCCCTGGCCCAGCAAGCCGGTGAAGATCATGGTCGGCTTCCCCGGCGGTTCCACGCCCGACATGGCCGCACGCGCGCTGGCCGAGGCGCTGGCCAGGTCGCTGGGGCAGCCCGTGGTGGTGGAAAACCGGCCCGGCGCGTCGGGCAACATCGCCGCCGACCAGGTGGCCAAGGCCAGTGACGACCACACCCTGGGCGTCGTCATCAACGGCAACCTGACCTCGGCCAAGCTGCTCAACCCGAACCTGCCCTATGACCCGGCCAAGGACTTCAGCTTCGTCTCGCTGTTGGCCACCGCGCCGCTGGTGCTGGTGGCGCCGCCCGACCTGCCGGCCGGCGCCGAGTTCTTCAACGCCGCGCGCAACTCGGCCGGCAAGTGGAGCTACGGCTCGGTGGGCATCGGCTCGGTCGGCCACCTGGGCATGGAGTACGTGAAGAGCCGCGCCGGCAACTTCGAGGCCGTGCACGTGCCCTACAACGGCAACCCGGCGGTCATCACGGCCATCATCGGCGGCCAGATCCAGATGGCACTGATGCCGCCGGGCATCGCGCTGCCGCAGGTCAAGGGCGGCAAGATGAAGGCCATCGGCCTCACCGGGCCGCGCAGCCCGATGGCGCCGGACACACCCTCGC
>JACZKT010000701.1 GCA_014859905.1 Rubrivivax sp. | reverse complement strand
GGGGGGGCACTACGCGCGACGCAGCGTGTGCCCGCCGGCGCGATGCCTGCGGCGGCGCTGGCGGCGGCGTAGTCGTCGTCGGCACACAGCACCGCGGGCAGGCAGTCGTGCAGCATCGCCTTGTGCTCGGCCGGCGCCAGGCGCCAGTTCAGGGGCATGAAGATCGCGCCGAGTCTGGCGCAGGCGAACAGCGCGGCGAGCATCGCCGGGCAGCTCAGGCCCAGCCAGGCGACACGCTCGCCGCGCGCCACCCCGGCCGCACACAGGGCGCCGGCGATCTGTTCGCAACGCGCCGCCAGCTCGCCGTAGCTCAGGGTCTGGTCTTCGAAACGAACGGCGACCCGGGCCGGCGTGCGCCTGGCATGGGCGGCAATCCAGTCGGCGAGCGGCATCGCATCGGCCCTTGGCTCAGTCTCTCAGGCGCGCAGCTCGCGCGACTGGCCTTCAGCGCGCGCCGTCGACCGCAGGGTCCGGCTCGCTTCAGGCAGCGGCATCGCAGACCTCGAGCACGACCGCCATCGCGGTGTCGCCGGCCGCACAGCCGGTGAACAGGCCGAAGCCGCCGCCACGCAGCGCGAGCTCCTCGATCAGTTCGATGATCGCGCGCGTGCCCATCGGCGCTTGCGGGTGACCCCAGACGAGCGAACAACCGAAGTTGTTCATGGTCCGCCAGTCGACACCGGTGCTGCGCGCGAAAAGAAGGTCGTTGAGGGCAAACGGGTTGTGCGTCTTGACCGCTGCCATCTGCTCGATGCGCTGTCCGGCCTGCGCGAGCGCGCGCTGCGCTGCCGGCACCGTGGCCTCGGGCATGTAGGCCAGTTCGGCGCGCGCCAGGCCGAAGCCGTGCAGGCGCACCGCGATCTTCGGGTTGGCCGCCAGCTCGCGTGCCTGCTCGCGGGTGGTCACCAGCAGGCCCGCGTTGCCGTCGGCCGGGTGCGTCTGGCCGCCGAAGGTGACGCTGCCGCCGGGGGTGACGGGCTTGAGTGCGGCCAGCCCCGCGGCCGTCGAGTGCGAGATGCCCTCGTCGCCTTCGAGCACTGCCACGGTCTTCCTGAAGCCGGGCCCGGGCACCTCGAAGGGCAGGGTCATGAAGCGCCTCAAGAAGGCCGAGTCGTCGGCCACGGCCTGCGTGTACTGGGCTTCGCGGTGCAGCACCACCTCGTGCTGCTGCGCCGTGTCGATGCCGTGTCGCGCTGCGACGTTTTCCGCGGTGGCGAGCATCGTGTGCCCGCCCAGCGGATCGCAGCCGAAGTTGTCCAGCACCCAGTTCTCGGCCACGCCGGTGCCGCCGGGGCCGCGCGGGTTGGGGTAGTACAGGTGCGGGCCGTTGGAGGTGCGGTCGCAGTTGATCACCAGCGCCGTGGTGGCCAGGCCGACCTCGATCTCCTGCGCGGCGGCAAGCAGCGTGCGCACGCCGGTGGCGCAGGCCTGCATCAGGGTCGGGCCGCCGGCCTGCGTGGCGCCCACCAGGCCCGTCAACCACGGCAGGCCGTAGAACGAGTGTTTCTGCGGCACCGACAGGCCGAGCACGCCATAGTCGAAGCGCGCCGCGTCGATGCCGCGGCGCGCCAGCTCGCGCCGCGCCACGTGGGCCGCGAACTCCACGCTGTGGAGGTGGGCGAAACTGCCCTGCCAGCGCGCGAAGGGCGTGCACCAGTAGGCACCGTAGGGGACCTCGGCGAGGTAGTTCACGAGCCGGTGCTCCTTCGTTGACCCGCGGGCTCGCCGTCGAGCCCGACGGCACGGATGAAGGCGCGACGTGCCTGCAGCAGGTGCTCGTGCATGGCCGCGGCTGCGGCGTCGCCGTCGCCGACGCTCAGCGCAGCGGTGATGCGCTTCAGGCCGCGCAGCACGATCGTGCGCACGCTGGAGCTGCCGAGCGTGACGGCACGGATGTGCTGCATGTGGTCGGCGTACAGCTCGATCATGCGCACCCAGCGCTGGTTGGGCACCAGGGCCAGCCACGCCGCGCGGTAGCGCACGTTGGCGTCCTGGAAGGCCTGGCTGTCGCCCGCGCGATGGGCCGCCACCGCGTCGACCAGGGCGCGGTCGATGTCCTGTCGCAGCGTGGCGTCGCCGGCTCGTTGCGCGACGCGGCGCAGGGCAGCCGGTTCGATCAGGCAGCGCAGCTCGTAGATGTCGTCGACGTCGGCGAGCGTGAGCGCAGGCACCGTGAAGCTGCGTCGATCGGTGGCGAGCAGGCCTTCGCTGGCCAGCCGCGCCATCGCTTCGCGCACCGGCGTGCGCGAGACCCCCAGTTGCTCGGCGATCCGCACTTCCTGCAGGGCTTGACCCGGGCGCACGCCGCCATTGCGCAACTGCAGGCGCAGCGCGTCGTAGACCTGCTCGACCAGCACGGGTTGGCGTTCGAGGGGCTTGAGCGAACGGCTGGACACCCGCAACCTCCATGCCCGGCGTGAGCTGCCGGGGTCCTGTGCATACTGTATACAGAGAGCGCGGCGCGCCACCGGGTTTCTCCGAGGTCCTGCGGTTTTGTTGAACCAGATCAATTCGCGTCGCGGCGGGTCAGCGACCGGCGCCGCCTGTCGCCGGCGACTGCGCCTGGCGCACGCCGCGGCGTCGGCTGCGCGGCATCGGTCAGAATCGCGGCTGCCAGTCGTCGCCCGGCCTATCGATACCCCGGGGACAGGCCGCCGAGCGGCTGAGCGGGCGCGGGCGCCTCCGCGCCGGATGTCCAGGAGATCGTCGTGCCCTGCTATTCAGTCGAAGGTGTCACGCCCGTCGTCGACGCCGCCGCCTACGTGCACCCCAGTGCCGTGCTGATCGGTGACGTCGTTATCGGCCCGGGCTGCTATGTCGGGCCGAACGCCTCGCTGCGCGGTGACTTCGGCCGCATCGTGCTGCAGGCCGGGGCGAACGTGCAGGACACCTGCGTCGTGCACGGGTTCCCGTTTGCCGATACCTTGATCGAAGAGAACGGGCACATCGGGCATGGCGCCGTACTGCATGCCTGCGTCGTGCGGCGCGGTGCGCTGGTGGGCATCAATGCGGTCGTGATGGACGAGGCCGAGATCGGCGAGCAGGCCCTGATCGCTGCCTGCGCCTTCGTAGGCGCAGGGATGCGGGTGCCGGCACGTTGGCTGGCCGCCGGTGTGCCGGCGAAGAACCTGCGCCCGCTGAGCGACGAAGAACTGGTCCGCAAGCGCGAAGGTACGGCCATCTATCACGACCTGACGCGGCGTTGTCTGGCCTCCATGAAAGAGGTGGCACCGCTGCGCGCCGCCGAGGCACAGCGGCCGCGGCTGCAGACGCCGCCTGACTGGAAACGCGGGTGAGCACGATGCCGGTGCGGTGGCGGCGGTTGGCGACCTTGCAGGCTCACTCCAGGGTCAGGCCGAAGGGAGCGGCGGCCGGTCCGGCGGCGCCATGGCCGGCGCGACCGGCGCAAGCGCCAGGCCGCCGATGATCAGCTTGAGCACCTCGCTGGCGCCTTCGTAGATGCGCAGCGCGCGGATCTCGCGGTACAGCCGCTCCACCGGCACGCCGCGCACCACGCCCAGGCCGCCGAACAGCTGCACCGCGGCATCGATCACCTGCTGCGCCGATTCGGTGGCAAACAGCTTGGCCATCGAGGCCTCGCGCGTGACGCGACCGCCGCGCACGTCCTTGGTCCAGGCGGCGCGGTAGACCATCAGCGCCGAGGCGTCGATGGCCATCGCCATCTCGCCGAGCTTCATCTGCGTGAGCTGGAACTCGGCCAGCGTGCGGCCGAACAGGCGCCGGGCGTGCGCTCGTTGCACGGACTCGTCGAGGGCACGGCGCGCGAAACCCAGCGCCGCTGCGCCGACCGTGGTGCGGAAGGCATCGAGCGTGCCCATCGCGATCTTGAAACCCTGGCCGGGTTCGCCCAGCAATTGCTCGTCGCGGACGCGGCAGTCGTCGAGCTTGAGGGTGCCCAGCGGGTGCGGCGCGATGACGTCGATGCGCTCGCTGGCGTCGAGCCCCTTTGTCTTGGCATCGACGATGAAGGCCGACAGCCCCTTGGTGCCCGGACCTTCGCCGCTGCGCGCGAAGATGACGTAGCTGTCGGCCAGGCCGGCGTTGGAGATCCAGGTCTTGATGCCATCCAGGCGCCAGCCGCCGCTCACGCGCGTGGCGGTGGTGGCGACGGCCGCGACGTCCGACCCGGCATCGGGCTCGGACAACGCGAATGCGGCCACCGTGCGGCCCGCGGCCACGCCGGGCAGCAGCGCCAGCTTCTGCTCGTGGCTGCCGAACAGCGTCACCGGCGCGCTGCCCAGGCCCTGCATGGCGAGCGCGAAGTCGGCCAGGCCGGAGG
>JACZKT010000700.1 GCA_014859905.1 Rubrivivax sp. | reverse complement strand
GCCCAGGTGCGCGCCGTGGCGACGCAGACGCTGCGCGAGGCACGCAACCGCAACGCCTTCCTGCTGCGCGCCCAGGAGGCGCTGGGCTACCCGATCGAGGTCATTTCCGGCCGCGAGGAGGCACGGCTCATCTACGCCGGTGTGGCGCACATGCAGCCCGGCAGCGAGCCGCGCCTGGTGATCGACGTCGGCGGCAGGTCGACCGAGCTGATCCTCGGCCAGGGCCGCACGCCGACGGTGGCGGAGTCCTTTCACGTCGGCTGCGTCAGCCTGTCGATGCGCTACTTCGAGGACGGCCGCATCACGCGCGACGGCTTCCGCGCCGCGCAGGTGGCCGCCGGCGCCGAATTCGAGGAAGGCCTGCAGTCCTTCGCCCCCGACCACTGGGGGCAGGCGCTGGGCTCGTCGGGCACCGCGGGTGCGGTGTCGCAATTGCTGCAGGCCTCGGGCGTGACCGACGGCCGCATCACGCCGGCGGGGCTGCGCTGGTGCATCGCACGCTGCCTGGAAGCGGGGCACATCGACCGCATCGAGATGCCCGGGCTGAAACCCGAGCGCCGCGCCGTGCTGCCGGGCGGGCTGGCCATCCTGTACACGCTGTCGGCACACTTCGACATCCGCGCCCTGTGGCCGGCCAAGGGCGCCCTGCGCCAGGGTGTCATCATCGACCTCCACGAACGCCTGCTGGCGCTGCAGCGCCAGTTGCCCGGAGACATGCGCGACGCCTCGGTGGCCGACCTTCAGCAGCGCTTCGACGTCGACACCGCGCAGGCCGCGCGCGTGTCCGCGGTGGCGCTGGCACTGTTCGACACCGCGATGCCCGACACCGACCCCGAACCGCGGCGCGAGCTGGCCTGGGCCTGCGCGCTGCACGAGCTGGGCCTGATGGTGTCGCACCACGACCACCACCGCCACAGCGCCTACCTGCTGGCCAACGTCGACGCGGCGGGTTTTTCGCAGAGCCAGCAGCGCCGCATCGGCGACCTGGTGCTGGGCCAGCGCGGCGGGCTGCGCAAGATCGAGGCACAGCTGTCCAGCGCCACCTTCGCCTGGCAGGTGTTGTGCCTGCGGCTGGCGGTGATCAAGTGCCATGCACGCGGGCAGGCCGATGCCAAGATGCTGACTCTGCGTGCCCGCGGCCGCGACGCCGTGCTGAGCCACACCAGCGCCTGGGCCGAAGCCCACCCACGCACGCTGTTCCTGCTGCAGGAAGAGACCGCCGCCTGGGCCCGCAACGGGTCGCTGCGGCTGGTGCTGGCCGAGGTCTAGGCGCCTGTCGGGCGGCTACAAAAGTTCGGGCCCGACGACGGCGTGAAGCACGACCTGCAGCCTGCCCTCGCGTTCACGCGCACGCAGCCACCACACGCCGCCCTTGCGCACGGCCCAGGCCTGCGGCTGGCCCGACAGCAGATAGGCTGCGGCCAGGCCCAGTGTCGGCTGGTGGCCGACCACCAGCACCGGCTCGCGAGCGTCGGGCCAGCGCACGGCGTGCAGCAGCGCAGGCACATCGGCGTCGGGCGCCAGAGCCGGCAAGGTCTTGAACTTGCGGTCCAGCGCCGCCGCCGTTTGCTGCGCACGCCGCGCCGGGCTGACCAGCACGCGCGTGCTGGCGGGCAACTGCCGGTTCAGCCAGGCCGCCATGCGCCTGGCCTGGCGCTCGCCCTTGGGGGTGAGCGCGCGGTCGAGGTCGTCCTGCACCTCGCGCATGTCCAGGGCTTCGGCGTGGCGCCACAGGATGAGGTCCATCGTTGCCGCCAGCGCTTCAGGAATAACGCTGCATCAGCGCCTGCTGCGCGCCGACGCCGGTGTCGGCCACGCGCCTGTAGCGTCCTTCGCTGTCCAGCAGCCAGGCGTCGCGCTGGTCGTGCAGGTAGGGCACCAGGCCTTCGTCGATGACGCGCTGGCGCAGCGCGTGGTCGCGCACCGGCCAGGCGACCTCGATGCGGCGAAACATGTTGCGGCTCATCCAGTCGGCGCTGGTGAGGTAGAGCACCTCGTCGTCGTCGCCCTCGCCCCAGCGGAAGTAGAGGATGCGGGTGTGCTCGAGAAAGCGCCCGACCACCGAGCGCACGCGGATGTTCTCGGTGCGCCCCGGCAAACCGGGCGGCAGCATGCAGGCGCCGCGCACGATGAGGTCGATGCTGGCGCCGGCCTGGCTGGCCTCGGCCAGGGCCTGCATCAACCCCGGGTCGGTCAGCGCATTGAACTTGGCGACGATGCGCGCCGGCCGCCCGGCCCGCGCCGCCACCGCCACCTGATTGATGTGGCGCAGCATGCGCCGGTGCATCATGAACGGCGCCGTCAGGAGGTGGCGCGGCGCCTTGCTGCGGGTCTGGCTGGCCAGTTGCAGGAACAGCACGTCGACGTCCGCCGTCAGGCCGGGGTCTGCGGTGAGGCAGCCCATGTCGGTGTACAGCCGCGCCGTGCGCGGGTTGTAGTTGCCCGTGGACAGGTGGGCGTAGCGGCGCAGGCGGCCCCTCTCGCGCCGCGTCACGAGCAGCATCTTGCCGTGCGTCTTGAGGCCGACGATGCCGTAGACGACCTGCGCGCCGACGGCTTCCAGCCGCTCGGCCCAGTTGATGTTGGCCTCTTCGTCGAAACGCGCCTTCAACTCCACCACCGCCAGCACTTCCTTGCCGCGGCGCGCGGCCTCGATCAGCAGGTCCATCAGCTCACTCTGCGCGCCGGTGCGGTAGATGGTCTGCTTGATGGCCAGCACATCGGGATCGTGCACGGCCTCGCGCAGGAACTGCACCACCGGCTCGAAGCTTTCGAAGGGGTGGTGCAGCAGCACGTCGGCCAGACGCAGGCGCTCGAAGATCGAGCGTGTGCGCGGCAACTGCGCGTCGGGCCAGCGCGGCTCCCAGTGCGGGAAATGCAGCGCGTCGCCGTCGGCCTGGTCGATGAGCTGGTTCAGCCGCACCAGATTGACCGGGCCGTTGACCCTGTACAGCGCGACTTCGGGTAAGGAGAACTGCTCGAGCAGGAAGCTGTACAGCTCGGGCGGACAGGTGCTGACGACCTCGAGCCGGATCGCCAGCCCGAAGTTGCGCGTCGTCAGGCCACTGCGCATGGCCTGACGCAGGTTGACGACGTCGTCGGCCTCGACGTCGAGGTCGGAGTCGCGCGTGACGCGAAACTGCGAGAACGACACCACCTCGCGCCCCGGGAACAGCTCGCCCAGGTGGGCGCGCATGACGCTGGTCAGCAGCACGAAGCCCTGCTGTCCCTGGCACAGCGCGTCGGGCAGGCGGATCACGCGCGGCAGCACGCGCGGCACCTTGACGATGGCGATCTGGTTGTCGCGCCCGAAGGCGTCGCGCCCGCCCAGCCGGGCGATGAAGTTGAGTGACTTGTTGGCCACCTGCGGGAAGGGGTGACTGGGGTCCAGGCTCACCGGCACCAGCAGCGGCCGCACCTGGGTTTCGAAGAAACGCTGGACCCACTTGCGCTGCGCGGCGTTGCGCTCGGCGTGGTTGAGCACCACGATGCCCTCGTGCTGCAGCGCCGGCATCACGGCATCGTTGAAGAGGGCGTACTGCTCGTCGATGAGCTCGTGCGCGGCCCTGGCCACCGAGGCCAGGTCGAGGCGGGTGACGCCCGAGCCGGGCTGCCGCGTGGCCTCGATGATGTCGGCCACGCGCACCTCGAAGAATTCGTCGAGGTTGGAGCTGACGATGGTGATGTAGCGCAGCCGCTCGAGCAGCGGCACGTCGGCGCGCCGCGCCTGGGCCAGCACGCGGCGGTTGAACTGCAGGATCGAGCGCTCGCGGTCGAGCAGCGGCAGCGTTGTGTGCAGCACGCCGGCGCCCACGGCGGCGCCCGTGGAGTCAGGCGCTTCGGCCCGCGTATCGTCGGTCATGGTGTAAGTGTACGAATGCGCCGTGACGCTGCTGTGACGTCGACGTCCGGCGCCGCCCCGTCAGACCGCCAGCAGGTGCTGGCGATAGTGCAGCATCTCGTCGATCGACTCGTGGATGTCGGCCAGGGCGGTGTGTGCCTGCGCCTTCTTGAAGCCGTCCAGCACCGCCGGCTTCCAGCGCCGCGCCAGCTCCTTGAGCGTGCTGACGTCGACATTGCGGTAGTGGAAGAAGGCTTCCAGCTCGGGCATGTAGCGGGCCATGAAACGGCGGTCCTGGCAGATGCTGTTGCCGCACATGGGGCTCTTGCCCTTGGGCACGTACTGCTTCAGGAAGTCGATCACCTGCGCCTGGGCAGCGGCCTCGTCGATGGTGGAGGCGCGCACGCGCGCCGTCAGTCCGCTCTTGCCATGGGTGCCGCGGTTCCAGGCGTCCATGCCGTCGAGCACAGCGTCGCTCTGGTGCACGGCGAACACCGGGCCCTCGATGCGCTGCGTGACCTGCGGGTCGGTCACCACCACGGCGATCTCGATGATGCGGTCACTGTCCGGCAGCAGGCCGGTCATTTCCAGGTCGATCCAGACCAGGTTGTTCTCGCTGGGGGTCAAACCGATGTCGCTCATGGTGCCTTGTCCGTGTCGAAGCGGCTGATTCTGGCCCAAGCCTACACTTGCCACCCATGGAGCCTTCATCGTTCACGCTGGCCTTCGCGGCGGCCTTGCTGCTGTCGCTGGCCGTCAAGTTCTGGCTGGCCACACGGCAGATGCGCCATGTGGCGGCGCACCGCGACCAGGTCCCTGCCGCCTTTGCCGGCACCGTGACGCTGCAGGCGCACCGCAAGGCCGCCGACTACACGCTGGCCAAGGGCCGCTTCGGGCTGCTGGCCACCGCCGCCGGCGGCGCGGTGCTGCTGGGCTGGACGCTGCTGGGCGGGCTGGACGCGCTGAACACGCTGTTGCGCGACGCGCTGCAGCCGGGCTGGGGCAACATGGCGTATCAACTCGCGCTGCTGGCCGCGTTTGCCGCCATCGGCGGCGCGCTCGACCTGCCGCTGGAGTGGTACGGCACCTTCCGCATCGAGCAGCGTTTCGGCTTCAACCGCATGACGCTGAAGATGTGGCTCGCCGACCTGCTCAAGGGCACCTTGGTCGGTGCACTCATCGGCCTGCCGCTGGCCGCGCTCATGCTGTGGATCATGGCGGCATCGGGCGGGATGTGGTGGCTGTGGGCGTGGGCCGTCTGGGTGGCTTTCAACCTCGCTCTGCTGGTGCTGTACCCGACCGTCATCGCGCCGATCTTCAACAAGTTCGAGCCGCTGGCCGACGACGCGCTGCGCAGCCGCGTACAGGCACTGATGCAGCGCTGCGGCTTTGCCGCCAAGGGCCTGTTCGTGATGGACGGCAGCAAGCGTTCGGCACACGCCAACGCCTACTTCACCGGACTGGGAGCGGCCAAGCGGGTGGTCTTCTTCGACACCCTGCTGCGGCGGCTGACCCCCGGCGAAGTGGAGGCGGTGCTGGCCCACGAGCTCGGCCACTTCAAGCACAAGCACGTGCTGCAGCGCATGGCGGGCATCTTCGGCTTCAGCCTGCTCGGGCTGGCGCTGCTGGGCTGGCTGGCGGGCCAGAGCGGCTTCTACGCCGGCCTCGGTGTGGCCCCCAACCTGGCCGCGCCCAACGACGCGCTGGCGCTGCTGCTGTTCATGCTGGCGTTGCCGCCGTTCGTCTTCTTCGTCTCGCCGTTGATGGCGCAGGTCTCGCGCCGCCACGAGTTCCAGGCCGACGCGTATGCATGCGCGCAGTCCGACGGCCGCGACCTCGCGCGCGCCCTGCTCAAGCTGCACGAGGACAACGCCTCCACGCTGACGCCCGACCCGGTCTACGTGCGCTTCTACTATTCGCACCCGCCGGCGTCCGAACGCCTGGCGGCCCTGCCCACGCCGGCCTGAACCATGACCGACCTCACCGCCCAGCGCTGCCGGCCGCTCGAAGGCCAGCCCCCGATGTCCACGGCCGAAATCACGCAGCACCTGGCCCGCACACCCGGCTGGGCGCTGGCCGACGGTGCAATCCAGAAAGACTTCGACTTCGCCGACTACCACCACACCATGGCCTTCGTGAACGCCGTGGCCTGGGTGGCTCATGTCGAGGACCACCACCCGCAGCTGGTGGTGTCCTACAACCGCTGCACGGTGCGCTTCAACACGCACTCGGTGGGCGGCATCTCGGTCAACGACTTCATCTGCGCCGCCAAGGTGGACGCGCTGCTGCCTTGAACCCGCGCAGCCCGCGGGCCGCCGAGCCGGCGGCACCGGCCGCGCTCGACCTCGGGCTGGTGGTGGCGGCGCACGGCCGCCACGTCGTCGTGGAGACACCGGACGGCACACGCGTGCTGTGCCATCCGCGCGGCAAGAAGAGTGAACTGGTGGTCGGCGACCAAGTGCGCTGGCAGCCCACCGGCGACGGCGGCGTCGTCGAGCACGTCGAGCCGCGCCGCAACCTGCTGTTCCGGCAGGACGAATGGCGCACCAAGTCCTTCGCCGCCAACCTCGACCAGCTGCTGATGCTGGTGGCCGGCGAGCCGGTGTTCAGCGAATCGCAGCTCACGCGGGCGCTGGTGGCGGCACAGGAAGCCGGCATCCCGGCGCTCATCGGCCTGAACAAGATCGACCTACCGGCCGCCGCCGCGGCGCGCGAGCGGCTGGCGCCCTACGTGGCGATGGGTGTGGAAGTCATCGAACTGGCGCTGAAGGCCGACCCGGCCGGGTCCACCGCGCGGCTGCTGCCGTACCTGGCCGGCCGCACGACGCTGGTGCTGGGGCCCAGCGGCATGGGCAAGAGCACGCTCATCAACCTGCTGGTGCCTGCCGCTGCGGCCCAGGTCGGCGAGATCTCCAAGGCGCTCGCCGCCGGCCGCCACACCACCACCACCAGCACCTGGTACTGGCTCGACGCCGAGCGCCGCGGCGCGTTGATCGACAGCCCAGGCTTCCAGGAATTCGGCCTGCGCCACATTGCGCCCGAACGGCTGGCCACCTTGATGCCGGACTTCGCGGCGGCGCTGGGGCACTGCCGCTTCCACAACTGCAGCCACCGCCACGAACCCGGCTGCGGCGTGCGCGCAGCCATCGAACGCGGCGACATCAGCGCATCACGGCAGCGCATCTACGAGATGCTGTTCGAGGAGTTGTCGCGCAGCCGCTATTGAGGTGAGGCGGCCTCAACCGAGCACGTTGGCCAGCGTCAGCAGCGCCACCAGCAGCATCCACAGCACGACCGAGCGCCACACCAGGCCGACCACGCTGTGC
>JACZKT010000699.1 GCA_014859905.1 Rubrivivax sp. | reverse complement strand
CTGCGCGGCTTCGAGTTCGGCGTCGGTCCACAACACGGCGCCGAGCGCGCGCGCCCGGCGCAGCGCCTGCTGGTGCAGCGCGTGCACGTCGATGTCCATCGCGGCGGGTTCGACGATGGCGCCGATCAGCCCTGCCGGCTGCAGCGCCGGCACGAGCGCCAGTGACGCGGCGGCGTCGATGCTGTGTACGGTGCTGCCGGTGGCCTGCAGCGAGCTCAGCTGCTCTTCGAGCAGGGCCTCCTGGCCCTGCCAGGCGACGTAAAGCACACCGCGCGGCGACAGCACCATGGGCTCGTAGTCGGCGCGGCTGGCGCGCGTGAGCGCCCTGGCCTGCGGCGGGCCGTAGCTTTCCATGAACATCGCGGCACTGCGGCCGGTGCTGTGCAGGCCGGGCATCGCCTCGCGCTCCAGCAGCAGCACGCTGCCGTGGGCCGCCAGCCGCGCCGCCAGGGTGCTGCCGGCAATGCCGGCGCCAACGATCACGAAGTCGAAGTTCATCGCATCCAGGGCCGCTCAGTCGCGCATCAAGGTGCTCTTGCCGAACAGGCTCTCGATCAGGTCCACCGCCAGTTCCGCCGTCTTGTTGCGTACGTCCAGTGCCGGGTTCAGCTCCATCACGTCCAGGCTGGCCAGGCGGCCGCTGTCGGCAATCATTTCCATGCACAACTGTGCTTCGCGGTAGGTCGGCCCGCCGGGCACGGTGGTGTCCACGCCGGGGGCAATGTCGGGGTCGAGGAAGTCGACGTCGAAGCTCACGTGCAGGTGCGTGTTGGTGTCCAGCGTGGCGAGTGCCAGCTCCATGGTGTGGCGCATGCCCATCTCGTCGATGTAGCGCATGTCGAAGACTTCCAGCCCGACCTGGTGCACGAGGCGCTTTTCGCCGGCGTCGACGCTGCGGATGCCGATCTGGCGCAGGGCCTTGGGATTGAGCGCCGGCACCGTGCCGCCGATCTCGATCAGCGGCTGCGGCCCGTGCCCGCACAAGCAGGCCACCGGCATGCCGTGGATGTTGCCGCTGGGCGTGAGCACGCTGGTGTTGAAGTCGGCGTGGGCGTCCAGCCACAGCACGCGCAGCTTCTTGCCGGCGTCGCGGCAGAACCGTGCCACCGCGCTGATGCTGCCGATGCCCAGGCTGTGGTCGCCGCCCAGCACGATGGGCAGGCGGTCCAGCCGCAGTTCGGCCAGCACGGCGTCGTGCACGAGCTGGTTCCAGGCCACCACCTCGTTCAGGTGGCGGTAGCCATCGACCGGCGGCAACCAGGGGTTGGCCGGGCCGGCGAGGTTGCCGCGGTCGCGCACGTGCAGGCCGTGGCCTTCCAGGACGGCTTTGATGCCGGCCACGCGCAGGGCCTCGGGCCCCATGCTGGCGCCGCGCGCGCCGGCGCCGATGTCGGTGGGGGCGCCGATGAGGCTGATGTGGCGGTGGTTCATGCGGGCAGGGTCAGAGGTTGAGAGGCCATCCCATGCACCCGCGCAGGGGTGGCCAAGGGCCCTGAGCAAGGCGCAGCGCGCTGCCCGCACTGGCGTGCGGGCAAGCGGTGCAACGCCGCGCAGGGCCCTTGGGTACCCCTGCCCTTCGGGTAAGCCCCCAGAACAGCCGCACTCCGCGTTGCAAATGCTCGCCGGGGACCCACCCCGGCTGCGCTTTGCGCCTTGATTGCGGCTGTTCTGGGGGCTTACGCGGGTGCATGGGATTGCCTCTCAACCTCTCAGTGGACGCTGTCCTGCCGAATGGCCTGCGTGACCATCTCCTGGTTGATCCCCCAGTGGGCCAGGGCATAGCCATAGACCCGTCGCTCGTCGTGCGTGACGTGGCCGTCCGCGATGATGACGGCGGCAGCGAGGCGACAGACCAGCAGGCGCTGTTCCGGCGCAACGACGGCGTCGAGCACCTCCACGAGATGCATCATGTCGTCCAGGCACAGCCACGATCGCTCGGACAATCCCGCACCGACCTCCTTGACACACAGCCGCGCCAACTCGACGAGCCGGGGTCGCGACACGGCCAGGCGACGGAAGGCGTCGAGATCGTCGAGCATGCGCAACTCGCGTTCGTCGATGTGGCCATTCGCGGCCACCATCATCGCCAGGGCGCGGGCGGGCGCCTCGTTGGCAGAGGCGGGAGATCGTTTAGGCATGATCCGCTCCTGATTGACTTGTTCGAAGGATGGCCACCAATCGCCCGGGCACGGGCGATTGCGTACATGGAAGGAGCACCCCGGCGCCGCTGAGTTCCCCATTTTGGCACCGCGACACAGCACGCTCGACCCTGCCGACTCACCACCGGCGCGCCGCCTGACAGGGTGCGAGGGAAATGCCCGCCGTCGCCCTGGTGCGTTGTCGCGTTGTCGTATCGTCGGGCAACCGTTCACTCAAGGAGGGCATCGATGGCCAACGAGGGTTACCACGAACCGGTCGCCGAGCTCGGCGCCGAGACGCGCGACATGCACCGCGCCATCGTTTCGCTGATGGAGGAACTCGAGGCGGTGGACTGGTACAACCAGCGCGTCGACGCCTGCAAGGACCCGGAGCTGCGCAAGATCCTCGAGCACAACCGCGACGAGGAGAAGGAGCACGCGGCGATGGTGCTGGAGTGGATCCGCCGCCGCGACCCGGTGTTCGACAAGGAGTTGCGCGGCACGCTCTTCACCGAAGGCACGATAGGCCACGACTGAGCGGCGGCCGCCGCATGGCGGCAGCCTCGGGCGTGCTCAGAGATACGGTGACATCAGCCTCGCCAGGCCGTTGCGCAGGCGTGCCGCCAGCGGCAGCGACCGCAGCTCGACGGCAGCCAGTTCGCGCGCCCCCTGGAGGCGCGCCGCCACCAGCAGGTCCAGCCGCCGCACCAGGTCATCGTCGTAGCATTCCAGGTTGTATTCGAAGTTCAAGCGCAGGCTGCGCGCGTCCCAGTTGGTGGAGCCGATCAGCGACCACAGTTCGTCGACGAGGAACAACTTCGTGTGGTCGAACGGTGTCGCGCTCAGGTGCACGCGGCACCCGCTGTCGATCAGCTCGACCAGTTGCGGCCGCGTGGCCCAGTCCATCACACGCAGGTTGCTGCGTTCGGGCATCACGATGTCCACCGCCACGCCGCGCAACGCGGCGACCTTCAGCGCGGCGATCAGCGTGTCGTCGGGCAGGAAGTACGGGGTCACGATGCGCACGCGCGAGCGCGCCACCGCCAGCGCGCCGAGGATCACTTGCGGCATGTTGTCGATGTCGGCATCCGGTCCGTCGGGGATGCCGCGGGCCAGCACCGGTCCACACAGGGCCGATGGCGCAAACCACGGTTCGCCATGCAGTTGTTCACCGCTGGCGAAGGCCCAATCGACCGCGAACGTGCGCTGCAGGTCGGCCACGACGGGCCCCTGGACGGCGAAGTGCAGGCAACGCACAGGGTGCGCTGGCTGCCTGGAGAGCCAGTGTCCGTGGCGGATGTTCATGCCGCCCATGAAGCCGGTGGCGCCGTCGACGACCATGATCTTGCGGTGGTTGCGCAGGTTCGCGTAACGCGACCGGAAGGGGTTGTACGTCGGCAGGAACGCGGCTGCCGGCACGCCGGCGCGTCGCAACGCCCCGAGCATGTCCGGCCGGCTGTAGCGCAAGCCCAGACCATCGATGAGCACGCGCACCTGGACACCGCGCTCATGTGCGCACCGCAGCGAATGCGCGAAGGCCTGGCCGGTGGCATCGTTGTCGAAGATGTAGCTGGCCAGCGTCAACGACCGCGTGGCCTGGTCGATTGCCGCCAGCATGGCCGGAAAGGCGACATCGCCGTCCTCCAGCGCCTCGATGCGGTTGCCCGCCAGCAACGGGTTGCCCGTGACCTCGGCGCACAGGCGCTCGAGTCCGCACAGGTTCGGCGCTCGCTGCAGCAACTCGCGCACCACCGCGTTCGCGTGGTCCTGCGGCACGCGCCGGGCGTCGCCGTCCCAGGCTTCGCGCAGCCCCAGCGCCACCGCGCCGCGCTGAATGCGGTTGATGCCGAACACCAGATACAGGAACGCACCGACGCCGGGCGCAAGCCAGGCCACGCCGATCCAGCCGATCACCGCGCTGACCTGACGCTTGCGCAGCACGGCATCGACCGTCACGGCCAGCGCGGCCACGACATGGGCCAGCGCGGGGACCAAGGCCAGGGCCTGCCCCAGCAGCTCGTTCATGCACCGCACCAGACGGCCAGGCAGCCGCAACTTGTCGAAGTTCGCTTCATCACTCTTCCCCGCGGGGGCATTGTGGCCGCACGGCAGGCCTGGTTTAGCGATCGGTGGCCGACTTGAGGAGGGTCAACGCCGTGCCGGGGAGGTGCGGCAAGATCATCGGGCACGGTGGGAGCGTGGTCCGCGGCCCGCCGACCCGCAGCACAGGTCGACGGCTACGCCAGGAGTTCCCAGATGACGATCACCCCGCAGCCCGCCCACCTGCGCCCGGCGAACGCCGACGGCGACTTCAAGCTGCTGGACGCCTGGTGGCGCGCCGCCAACTACCTCTCGGTGGGGCAGATCTACCTGCTCGACAACCCGCTGCTCGCCGCGCCGCTGACGCATGAACACGTCAAACCCAGGCTGCTCGGCCACTGGGGCACGACGCCGGGCCTGAACTTCATCTACGCGCACCTGAACCGCGTCATCCGCCGCCACGACCTCGACATGCTCTACATCGCCGGCCCCGGCCACGGCGGCCCGGCGTTGTTCGCCAACACCTGGCTCGAAGGCAGCTACAGCGACTTCTACCCCGACGTCACGCGCGACGCCGAGGGCATGCAGCGCCTGTGCCGGCAGTTCTCGTTTCCCGGCGGCGTGGGCAGCCACGTCACCGCCGAGACCCCGGGTTCGATCCACGAAGGCGGCGAGCTCGGCTACGCGCTGTCGCACGCCTTCGGCGCCGCGTTCGACAACCCCGGTCTCATCGTCGCCTGCGTCGTCGGCGACGGCGAGGCCGAGACCGGGCCGCTGGCCGCCGCCTGGCACTCGAACAAGTTCCTCAACCCCGCCGGCGACGGCGCGGTGCTGCCGATCCTGCACCTCAACGGCTACAAGATCGCCAATCCGACCGTGCTCGCGCGCATCCCGCACGCCGAGCTCGAGGCGCTGCTGGTGGGCTACGGTTGGCGCCCGTATTTCGTCGAGGGGTCGGACCCGCAGGCGATGCATCGCCAGATGGCGGCCACGCTGGATGCCGTGATCGGCGAGATCCACGCCATCCAGCAGGCCGCGCGCCGCGACGGTGTCGGCCTGCGCGGCAGTGACCGCCCGTGCTGGCCGATGATCGTGCTGCGCACGCCCAAGGGCTGGACCGGCCCGAAGGTGGTGGACGGCAAGCCGAGCGAAGGCAGCTGGCGCTCGCACCAGGTGCCGCTGGCCGACACGGCCCGCAACCCGCAGCAGCTGCGCCAGCTCGAGCAGTGGCTGCAGAGCTACCGGCCGGGCGAACTGTTCGACGAACGTGGCGCGCTGCGCCCGGAGATTGCCGCCCTGGCGCCGCAGGGCACGCGCCGCATGGGCGCCAACCCGCATGGCAATGGCGGTCTGCTGCTCAGGGACCTGCGCCTGCCCGACTACCGCGACAGCGCCGTGGCCGTGCCGCAACCCGGCGCCGTGACCGCCGAGGCGACGCGGGTCATGGGCGGCTACCTGCGCGAGGTCATGCGGCACAACCTCGATGCGCGCAATTTCCGCGTCGTCGGCCCCGACGAGACCGCCTCCAACCGCCTGGGCGCGCTGTTCGAGGTCACCGACCGCACCTGGCTTGCCGAGCGCACGGCAGACGACGAAGGGCTGGCGCCGGACGGGCGCGTGATGGAGATCCTCTCCGAGCACACCTGCCAGGGCTGGCTCGAGGGCTACCTGCTGACCGGCCGCCACGGGCTGTTCTCGTGCTACGAGGCCTTCATCCACATCGTCGACTCGATGTTCAACCAGCACGCCAAGTGGCTCAAGGTGTGCAACGAGATCCCGTGGCGGCGCCCGATCGCCTCGCTGAACTACCTGCTCACCTCGCACGTCTGGCGCCAGGACCACAACGGCTTCTCGCACCAGGACCCGGGCTTCATCGACCACGTCGTGAACAAGAAGGCCGATGTCATCCGCGTCTACCTGCCGCCCGACGCCAACACGCTGCTGTGCGTCACCGACCGCTGCCTGCGCTCGCGCAACCTCGTCAACGTCATCGTCGCCGGCAAGCAGATGCAGGCGCAGTGGCTGGACATGGACGCCGCGATCAGGCATTGCGCCGCCGGCATCGGCATCTTCGGCTGGGCGAGCAACGACCAGGGCGGCGAACCTGACGTGGTGCTGGCCTGCGCCGGCGACGTGCCGACCCTGGAGACGCTGGCGGCCGTGGGCCTGCTGCGGGAACATCTGCCGGCGCTCAGGGTGCGGGTCGTCAATGTCGTCGACCTGATGACGCTGCAGCAGAAGGAGGAGCACCCGCACGGCCTGTCCGACCGCGACTTCGACACGCTGTTCACCACCGACAAGCCGGTCATCTTCGCCTACCACGGCTACCCCTGGCTGATCCACCGGCTGACCTACCGGCGCCGCAACCACGGCAACCTGCACGTGCGCGGCTACAGGGAAGAAGGCACGACGACCACGCCGTTCGACATGGCGGTGCTCAACGACC
>JACZKT010000698.1 GCA_014859905.1 Rubrivivax sp. | reverse complement strand
CCCCAGATGCAGGCCGGGTTGTTGCAGCGGTAGCGGCGGTAACCCGTCAGCAGACGGTCCTGCCGACGCCGCCGACGCCGCTGCACGGAGCTGCCGCATTCGGGGCAGCGGTGGTCGGCGGCGCTTGTCATCGGGCCCAAGGCACCGCGCCCGCCTGGCCGGGTGGCGGCTTTGTGCCTTGCGGCTGCGGAGCCTTGTCCATGAGCTGTTTTCGGCCGCACGGGACGAAAGTTTAGACCACCCCAGGGGCTGCGCGAACGCATGGTGCGCAGCGCACCGTGCGCGCCATGAGAACGACAGCACTTGAGGCTGGTCAGCCGCTGCACGCATGGCGGCACCTAGACTGGGCGTGCGGGCGAGGCATATCGCCAGGCCTTGGAGATCGAGCGATGACGACTCGGCAATCGGCGCGACGCCTGACGGCCTGAGCAAGGCCTGCATGTCCAAGCCGCATCGCGCCGCGCCCGACCCCGTTGCTCCTGCTGCAACGGGGTCGAACCTGCACTGGCGCCAGTTGCTGGCCAGTACCGAGGGCCGCTTGCTGGCCACCGGCCTGGGGATGGTCATGGCCATCCTGGCCGCGATCGGCCTCGGCCTGATGATGGCGCCCACAGCCACGCTGGACTTCGCTGCCGTGATCGGGCTGAACCTGGTGATCGGCCGCGCGGCCGGCATGAGTTACGGGCTGGCCAGCGGCCTGGGCAGACTCGACCTCGTGCTGTGCAACCTGCTGGTCGAAACCGCCCAGGTGTTGGTGCTGTACCCGCTGTTCGTGCTCGGCTGGCAGCAGCTGATCGACACGCGCCGCCTGCAGCCGCTGCTGAAGCGGTTGCAGGCGGCGGCCGAATCGGGCGGCGGCGGCGTGCGCCGCTTCGGCATCGCCGGCTTGTTCGTCTTCGTCTTCATGCCGTTCTGGATGACCGGCCCGGTGGTCGGCGCCATCATCGGCTTCCTGCTCGGCCTGCGCACCGCCGTCAACCTGGCCGTGGTGCTCTCGGCCACCGGCCTGGCGATCCTCGTCTACGCTCAATTCCTCGAGCAGGTCGACGCCTGGGCCACCGCCGCCCATCCATATGCGGTGTTCATCGTCATCGTCGCGCTGGCCGCGCTGGTGTGGGCGCTGCGGCGCTGGCTGCGGCGGCGGCAGGCGTAGCCGGAACGCCTCCCGGGGTCGGGTCGTCGGCCACCTTCGCCTGTAAGGGTCGAACCCTCCCCGGCCACAGCCCAGAGCGCAGAGAAGGCGGGCATCGCCAGGTCTGATGTCGGGCTTGCCCGCTGCGGGCGTGCGGCAAGATGGAGACCGCGCGTCTCCGTGTCGCCGGTGCGGGCGCGCACGCCCCTTCCAGCCGAGGTCCAGCCGATGCCCTGGGACAAGACATCCAAGCCTGCCGCGCTGACGCTGCTCGTGGCCGTCGCGGGACTGACCGCGAGCGTGGGGGCGGCGCTGCATCTGCAGCAGCGGCAGGAACAGGACGCGGCAGCGGACTTCCAGCGCGCGGTCGACGGGGCGCGGCTGGAGATCGCACAGCGCTTCGTCCAGCCGCTCAACGGGCTGCGCGGTGCCCGCGGCCTGTACGCCGCGAGCGAGCACGTGGACCGCGACGAATTCCGCCGCTTCGTGCAGGCGCAGGCCATCGACACCACGATGCCCGGCGTCCGTGGCCTGGGATTCGTGCGCCGCGTGTCCATCGGCGACGAAACGCAATACCTCGCCGAGCAGCGCGCCGACGCTGCACCGGATTTCACCATTCGCGAGCTGGCGCCATCGGCACGCGGCGAGCGCTACGTCGTCCAGCACATCGAGCCGCTGCTGCGCAACCGCCAGGCCTGGGGCCTGGATCTCGGCAGCGAGGTCCGGCGCCGTCATGGCATCGAGCGAGCCGTCGCCAGCGGGCAGCCGTCGCTGACCGACCCCATCGTGCTCTTGCAGGACGAGCGGCGCAGGCCGGGACTCCTGCTCTTCCTGCCCGTCTACGGCGCCGGCAGCGAGCCCGCGGCGCTCGCTGGCTTGCTGTACGCACCGATCGTGATCGACGAGTTGCTCGGCGGGCTCGGCACCGTCCGCACCGGACGCCTGGACCTGGAGCTGTTCGCCGCCGAGGGTACGGCCGACGCCGATCGGGTGTACGGCGCATCGCCTGCGGCCGGCCGGCGCTTCCAGCAGCAGGCCAGCCTGCCGGTCCCGGGGCGGACCTTCACGCTGCGCGCCACCGCCACACCCGACTTCGAGGCCGCCTGGAGCGGCAACGCGGCTTGGATCGTACTGGCAGGCGGCCTGCTGCTGACGGCACTGCTGAGCTACCTGGCCCACCAAAGCGCCGTCGGGCGGTGGCGGGCCGAAGCGCTGGCGCAAGGCATGACGCAGGACCTGGATCGCCTGGCCCACGTCGTGCGGCTGACCCACGACGCCGTGATGCTGCTCGACGACCAGCGCCGTATCACCTGGGTCAACGACGCCTTCACCCGCAACACCGGCTACCTGCCGCACGAGGCGGTGGGCCTGCAACCGAGCGTGCTGCTGCGCAGCGAATGCATCGACCCGGCGGCGCTGGCCCGGCTGCGTGCGGCCAGTGACGCCGGCCAGGCGTGGTGCGGCGAGCTCCACAACCTGCGCAAGGACGGGCGCGACTACTGGGTCGAGGTCGAGCTGCAGCCGCTGCACGACGCCCAGGGCGACCTGAGCGGCTTCATGGCCGTCGAGTCCGACATCACCGAGCGCCGCCGGGCCGCCGAGGCGCTGGCCGCGGCGACGCGCGAGAACGAGGCGCTGCTGCGCACCTTGCACACCCACGCCATCGTCTCGGTGACCGATGCGGACGGCCGCATCACCGACGTCAACGACATGTTCTGCGCCATCAGCGGCTACGCGCGCGACGAACTGCTGGGGCAGCCCCACCGCATCATCAACTCCGGTGTGCACGACGCGCCGTACTGGGCTGCGCTGTGGGAGCGCATCCGCAGCGGTCAAGCCTGGCGTGGCCAGGTCTGCAACCGCGCCCGGGACGGCGCGTTGTACTGGGTCGACAGCATCGTCGCACCGTTCGCCGACGCCGACGGGCGCGTCGAGAAGTTCGTTTCGATCGGCCACGACATCAGCGCCAGCCGGCGTGCGATGGCCGAACTCACGCGTGAGCGCGAGCGGCTGGCGCTGATCGTCGAAGGCACCGGCGCCGGCACCTGGGAGGTCGACCTGCGCAGCGGCGAAAGCCAGAACAGCCCGGCCTCCGCCGCGATGCTGGGCGAAAGCACGGACAGCCTGCGCGAGCGCGCGCAGGGCAGTTTCCTGAACCTCGTGCATCCCGACGACCGCGCCGCCGTCGAACGTGCCCGGCAGGCCCATTTCGACGGCGATACGCCGCTGTACGAGGTGGAGTTCCGCATGCGCCACCGCGACGGCCGCTGGGTCTGGGTGCTTACCCGCGGCCGCGTCGGCGCGCGCGACGCTGCCGGCCAGCCGCTGCGCATGGCCGGCATCCACTTCGACATCAGCGCCCGCCGCGCGATGGCCGACGAACTGCGCCGCAACAACGAGCTGATGACCAGCATCGTCGAAAACCTGCCCTGCGGGTTGAGCGTGTTCGACCAGCGGCTGGAACTGGTGGCGTCGAATCGCCAGTACCGCCAGCTGCTGGATCTTCCCGACACGCTGTTCGACACGCCGCGGCCGAGCTTCGAGAGCTTCATCCGCTTCAATGCCGAGCGCGGCGAATACGGCCCCGGCGACGTGGAGCAGATCGTCGCCGCCGCCGTCGAGCGTGTGCGCGGCCCGGCGGCACCGCACCGCTTCGAGCGCGAGCGGCGCGACGGCACGCCGATCGAGGTGCGCGGCGCGCCGATGCCCGGTGGCGGCTTCGTCACCACCTATACCGACATCTCGCAGCGCCGGCAGGCCGAGCGCGAAAGTCAGCGCAGCGCCGCGCTGCTGCGGGGCGCGATCGACGCCATCGACGAGGCCTTCGTGCTGTTCGACCCCGACGACCGGCTGGTGATGTGCAACGACAAGTACAAGCAGGTCTACGCGGGAGTGGCCGATCTCATCCAGCCGGGTGCGCACTTTGCCGACCTGGTGCGGGCCGGGGCCGAGCGCGGCGGCTTTGCCGCCGCCACGGACCATGTCGACGCCTGGGTGGCCGAGCGCGTGGCGGCGCACCAGGCGGCCAACTCCACCGTCATCCAGCCGCTGGCCAACGGCAACACGCTGCGCATCATCGAGCGCAAGTTGCCCGACGGCCACATCGTGGGCTTTCGCATCGACATCACCGAGCATGTTCGCGCCGCCGAGGCGGCCCAGCAGGCCTCGCTGGCCAAGGGCCGATTCCTGGCCAACATGAGCCACGAGATCCGCACGCCGATGAACGCCATCCTCGGCATGCTGGCACTGCTGCGCAAGACCGATCTGACGGGGCGCCAGGCCGACTACGCCGCCAAGACCGAAGGCGCGGCGCGCTCGCTGCTCGGGCTGCTCAACGACATCCTGGACTTCTCGAAGGCCGAGGCAGGCAAGATGGAGCTCGACCCGCAGCCCTTCCGCATCGATACCCTGCTGCGCGACCTGTCGGTGATCCTGTCGGTGAATGCCGGCGGCAAGCCGGTGGAGGTGCTGTACGACCTCGACCCGGCGCTGCCGCGCGCGCTGCTCGGCGACGCGATGCGCCTGCAGCAGGTGCTGATCAACCTCGGCGGCAACGCCATCAAGTTCACCGAAAATGGCGAGGTCGTGCTGGCGGTGCGCGTGGTCGCCCGCGGCGAAGACGAGGTCACGCTGGAGTTCTCGGTGCGCGACACCGGCATCGGCATCGCGCCCGAGAACCAGCGCCGCATCTTCGAGGGCTTCACGCAGGCCGAGGCGTCGACGACGCGCCGCTTCGGTGGCTCCGGACTGGGCGTCGCGATCTGCCAGCGCCTGGTGCGGCTGATGGGTGGCGAGCTCGCTCTGGAGAGCAGGCCCGGCCACGGCAGCCGATTCCATTTCCGCATCACGCTGCCGCTGGCCGAAGCGGCGGCTGCGCCGCGGCCGGCCCCGGCCATGCGGCTGCGGGCGCTGATCGTCGACGACAACCCCTCGGCGCGCGAGTTGCTGCAAGCCATGGCCGAGTCGCTGGGCTGGCAGGCGGAGCTGGCGGCCAGTGGCGAGCAGGCGCTCGAGCAGCTGCAATCGGGCGCGGCCAGCTACGACGCCGTGTTCGTCGACTGGCAGATGCCCGGGCTGGATGGCTGGCAGACCTGCGAGCGCATCCGCGCGCAGGCACTGGCCGGCCAGGCACCGCTGGTGGTGATGGTCACCGCCCACGGGCGCGAGTTGCTCGCGCAGCGCAGTGACAGTGAACAGCGCATGCTCGATGGTTTCCTCGTCAAGCCGATCACGGCCTCGATGCTGTACGACGCCGTGATGGATGCGCGCTCGGCCAGCGGGGCCGCGCCGGCGCGCGCGGCGCCGCTGGCCGTTGCCGGCCGGCTTGTCGGTCTGCGCCTGCTGGTGGCCGAGGACAACGCCAACAACCAGCAGGTCGCGCGCGAGTTGCTCGAGGACGAGGGTGCCCAGGTGCAGATCGCGCCCGACGGCCTGGCGGCGGTGCAGGCCGTGGCGCAGGCCGAGCCGCCGTTCGACGCCGTGCTGATGGACCTGCAGATGCCGGTGATGGATGGCTATGCTGCCACCGGCCACATCCGCCAACTGCCGGGGCGCTCGGCACTGCCGATCGTCGCGATGACGGCCAACGCGATGGCGTCCGACCGCGAGGCCTGCCTGGCGGCCGGCATGAACGAGCATGTGGGCAAGCCCTTCGACCTGGACCAACTGGTGCGCGTGCTGCGCCGCCTGTGCCAGCACAGTGTCGCCGCAGCGGCAGCTCCGATGGCCGCCGCCGCCGCGCCCGATGCGGTTCTGGAGCAGGCCGCGGCCGAGGCCGGTGTCGAACTCGCAGCCGCGCTCACACGCCTGGGCGGCAACCGGCACGCCTACCGCCGCCTGCTGCGCCAGTGTGCGCAGGACCTGGCCGAGCAGCCGGCG
>JACZKT010000697.1 GCA_014859905.1 Rubrivivax sp. | reverse complement strand
ACGTCGTGGCCGGCTCGCGCCAGCCAGAGCGCGCAGGCGCTGCCGGCCGGGCCGGCGCCGACGACGAGCACGTCGCAGCGGCTGGGGAACGGGGTTGGCTGTGCCATGGTCGTATGCGCCCATTCTGGCAGCCCGGCGGGCGGCTTGACATGTGTCAGCCCGGGCCTTGCCGCCATGGCGCATGATGCGAAGGAAGGAGACCTGCGCCATGAGCACCCACCTTACGAGCGGCCAGCGCGCCTTGCTGGAGTCCGAACTGGAGTTGCGCCAGCGTCGGTTGAGCCGGCAACTGGACGTGCACCAGGAGGGCCGCACGCGCAGTGAACATGCGCGCGACGTACTGGCCCAGGATTACGACGACGCGCCGCAGCGGGCCATGGATCGCGAGGTGGACATGGCGCTGTCCGATCTCGATGCGCAGGAGATGACGGCCCTGGGCCGCGCGCTGGCGCGGGTGCACGACGACGACTACGGCCTGTGCGTCGACTGCGGTGCCGGGATACCGTTCGACCGCCTGAAGATCGAGCCGCACGCATTGCGTTGCGTGGGCTGCGAGGCGCAGCGCGAGAAAACGCGCTGATCCGGCTGCCTGGGAGCGTCTGCCGGCCGCGCCCGTGCGACGATATGGCTCCATGAGCACCCTCTTCGAGAAACTGCTGCACGGCGAACTGCCTTGCGCCAAGGTCTATGAAGACGATCTCGTCTTCGCCTTCATGGACGCGGGCCAGGTCAACGACGGCCACGTCATCGTCGCCACCAAGGCGCCGCGCGCGACGCTGCTGGACTGCAGCGACGACGAGGCGGCGGCGCTGATGCGCGCGGCGCGCCGCATCGCCCTGGCGGTGCAGGCGGCCTTCGCGCCTGAAGGCATCACCGTGCTGCAGGCCAACCGGCCTGCCGGCTGGCAGACGGTGCCGCACCTGCACCTGCACGTGCTGCCGCGCCATGCCGGCGACGGCGTCGAGCTGACCTGGCCACGCAAGGAGCCGGGCATCGAGCGCCTGCGCGAGCTGGCAGCGCGGCTGAAGGTGCCGCCCGCCGGGTCACCGTAGGCGGCTCGTGGCCTCGGGCGCCACCGGCGTCAGCGTGCCAGCAGCCGCACCTGTGACGCCTCCAGCGCCAGGCTCACCGCCCCGCCTACCGCAAACGCCGCGCCTCCGGCCCGGTGCTGCTCGTCCACCGCCAGGCTGTGCGCGCCCACGCGCACGCGGTAGCGCGTGACCTCGCCCAGGAACTCGCTGGCCTCCACCGTGCCGGGCAAGGTGATGCTCTGCGCGCCTGGCGCCGCGCCGGGGCGGTCCAGGCGCAAGGTGTGAGGGCGGAAGCTGAGCATCAGCGACTCGGCCTGCGGCGTCTCGGGCCGCAGCGGCACGACCAGACGGCCGACGCCTTCGATGTCGAGCGTGACCGTGTCGCCGCCGCGTTCGCGCACGCGGCCCGGCAGCAGGTTCATGGTGCCGACGAAGTTCGCCACGAAGGTGTTCACCGGGTCGTCGTACAACGCGGCCGGCGCGCCCACCTGCTGCACCACGCCCTGGTCGAGCACGGCCATGCGGTCGGCGGTGGTCATCGCCTCTTCCTGGTCGTGGGTCACGAACAGCGTGGTGATGCCCAGCCGCCGCTGCAGCGCCAGCAGCTCCTGGCGCATCTGCACGCGCAGCGTCTTGTCCAGGTTGGACAGCGGCTCATCGAGCAGCAGCACCTTGGGTTCGATGACGATGGTGCGCGCCAGCGCCACGCGCTGCTGCTGGCCGCCCGAGAGCTGGTTGGGCCGCCGTGCGCCGTAGTCCTGCAGGCCCACCAGTTCCAGCGCCGCGCCGACGCGGGACTTGATGGTGGCGCGGGCCACCTTGCGCTCCACCAGGCCGAAGGCGACGTTGTCCCACACCGTCATGTGCGGCCACAGCGCGTAGCTCTGGAACACCATGCCGATGTTGCGCTGCCACGGCGCCTGGCCCGAGATGTCCACACCGTCGACCAGCAGCTGGCCGCTGCTCGCGCGGTTGAAGCCGGCGATCAGCCGCAGCAGCGTCGACTTGCCCGAGCCCGACGGCCCGAGCAAGGCGAAGAACTCGCCCGGCTGGATGTCCAGATCGACGTCCTTCAGCACCTCGGTGGCGCCGTAGCTGAGCCGGATGTTGCGGCACTGCACGCTGACCTTCTTCATGCTCTCCCTCCCACCGCCGGCAGCGCCGCAAAGCGCTGGCCGGTGCGCTCCACCACCACGTGCGAGATGTAGGTGCCCACCGCCACCACCGCGATCGCCAGCACGCCCAGCGCCGCGCCCGGGCCGCGCCCGGCCACGCTTTGCATGTAGAGATAGATGCCGTAACTCATGGGTGCCTGCGACTCGGCCGAGGTCAGCAGGATGGTCGCCGACAACTCCACCGCCGCGGTGATGAAGCTGGTGACGAAACCGGCCAGGATGCCGCCGGCCATCAGCGGCACGACGACGCGGCGGATGGTGCGCAGCTTGGTCGCGCCCACGCTTTCGGCGGCCTCTTCCAGGCTCACGTGCACCTGCTGCAGCGCCGCCACGCACGAGCGCAGCGCATAGGGCAGCCGGCGCACCGCGTAGGCCAGCATGATCATGACCCAGGTGCCGGTGAACAGCACTTCGGTGCCCGGAATCAGCATGCCCTTGTACAGCCGCAGGTAGCCGATGGCCAGCACGATGCCCGGCACCGCCAGCGAAGCGGTGGCGATCCAGTCCAGCCACTGCCGCGCCGGCAGCGTGGTGCGCAGCATCAGGTAGGCGATTGCGACGCCGAGCACGACGTCCAGCCCCGCCGCCAGGCCGCAGTACAGCAGCGTGTTGCGGATCATGCCGCTGGAGTCCTGGAACACCGTGGCGTAGTGCGCCAGCGTGTAGGCGTCGGGCAGCGGCGAGTAGCTCCAGACCTGCGCGAACGACAGCAGCAGCACGCCGACGTGCGGCGACAGCACGAGCAGCAGCACGAGGCCGATCCAGCCGTACGCCGCCACGGAAGCCAGCGGCGTCAGGCGGCGGCGCTGGATGCTGGCGCCGCCCTTTTGCAGCGTCGCGTAGTCGCGGCCCTTCAGTGCCCGCGCCGACAGCGCCATGGCGCCGATGCTGAAGACGATCATGATGACGCTGATGACGTAACCCAGCGGGTCTTCCAGCCCGACCTGCGTGATGCGCAGGTAGGCCTGCGGCGCCAGCAGGTTGGTCTGGCCCATCACCAGTGGCGTGCCGAGGTCGTCGAAGACCTTCACGAAGACCAGCGAGGCGCCGGCCACGAAGCCGGGTGCGCCGAGCGGGAAGATGACGCGCCAGAACAGCCGCCAGCCCTTGCAGCCGAGGTTGAGCGCGGCTTCCTCCATGGCGCCGTCGATGTTGCGCAGCGCCACCGTGAGGTTCATCAGGATGAAGGGAAAGTAGTGGATGGCCTCGACGAAGACGACGCCGTTGAGGCCGTCCATGATCGGCAGCGTGAAGCCGAGGTGTTCACCGAGCAGCAGGTTGATGGCACCCGAGCGGCCGAAGATCAGCTGCAGCGCCACCGCGCCGACGAAGGGCGGCATGATCAGCGGCAGCACGCCCAGGGTCTGGATCAGCAGCGCGCCGCGGAAGTCGAAGCGCACCGTGAAATAGGCCAGCGGCACCGCGATCAGCGCCGCCCAGACGGCCGACATCACGGCCACGTACAGGCTGTTGAAGAAGGACTCGCGCATCAGCGCCTGGTCGAAGAAGGTGCCGACGTGGGCGAGCGTGAAGCCACCGTCGGCGTCCAGGAAGGCGGTGATGAAGACGCGCCCCACCGGCAACACCAGAAACAGCAGCAGGAAGGCCAGCACCGCGGCGCCGGCCAGCCACACCCCGGGCCGCACGCCGGCGGCCCCCGCACGCCCGAACGACGCGAGCAAGACGCCTTACCGCGCGCCGGCCAGCGCCTGCTCGGCGAGTTGCCGGGCGCGCTGGTAGTTGTCCTGCGCGTGGCGGTTCCAGCTGTCTTCCAGGCCGGTGACCTGCTTGTTCACGGCGGCATTCATCTTGTTGGCGGTGAAGAGGGCCAGGAAGTCCTTGTTGCCGGCCATGCCGGCACCGACCACCGGCGAGAACGCCAGGTCGCGTGCCTGCCTGAGCAGCGCCCCGGCGGCCGGATTGGGCTTCTTCGCCAGCGCCGCCTCGGCGGCATGGATGGCCCGGGTGGCGGCCTGCAGGTCCTTGAGGCGGAAGGTGATGGTCTGGTCGAACATCGCCGAGACGACGTTGTAGCGAGACTCCGACAGTTCCGAGTCGAAGCTCACCTTGGCGCGCCTGGCGATCTCGAAGGCGTTCGGGTAACCCGCCGGCACCTTGCCCTTCATGGCCTCGGGCGGCAGGATCGGCAGGCGCGAGATCTTGGGGTCGAGCAGCAGCTCCTGCCCCTCGGCCGACACCGTGTAGGCGATGAATTTCTTCGCCTCGGCGCTGTTCTTGCCGCCGGCGACGAGCCCGATATTGGCCGGCACCACGGCCGTCACGTTGGGGTAGACGAACTCGACCGGGAAGCCCGAGTACTTGCCTGCCAGGCCGAAGAAGTCGATCACCAGGCCGATGCCGAACTGGCCGTTGTTGACACCGTCGGGAACGCCGAAGCTGCGTTCGGTGATGGCGGCGCAGTTGCCGGCGATCTGCAGCATCTGCGACCAGCCCTTGTCCCAGCCCTCGCCCTGCAGCACCGTTTCCACCGTGAGGTGGGTGGTGCCCGAGCGCGAAGGCGAGCTCATCGCGACATGGCCGAAATACGCGGGTTTCACGAGGTCGGCCCACTGTGCCGGCGCCGGCAGCTTGTTGGCCGCCATGTAGCGCGTGTTCCACATCAAGCCGTAGCCGGCCAGCGCCTGGCCCAGGTACAGGCCCTTGGGGTTGTTGATGGGGTAGTTGCCGACCTTGGCCGGCGCCGCCTTGTTGGCCAGGTCGGCGACGTTGTCGAGCAGGTTCTGCCCGGCCAGCACCTCGAAGGCGTCGGGCGCCGAGGCCCAGAACACGTCGGGCCGCTGGCCCGCCGGCAGTTCACGCACGTAGGCGATGCCCTGCACCGTGTTCTTGTTCAGGATCTCGACCTTGATGTCGGGGTGCGCCTTCTCGAAGGCCGACTTGTAGGCCTGCGTCAGCTCCTTGGGGAAGGAGGTGACGACGGTGACGGTGCCGGCGTGGGCGGCGGCCGCACCGGCGAGGACCAGCGTGAGCGCCAGGCGGGTGGCAAGGAAGGCGGGGCGGTACGGCATGCAGGGAGTCTCCGGGAGGCTTCAAGTCCGTCCGCACGATAGCCGTCGCCGGTGAGGGTTGGCTATCGGGATTTGTCGGGTCACTGAATGCGACCCAGGTCCTCCGACACCAGCTCCTGATCGTGGTTGGCGCCGCAATGCACTTCAGTGCGGGCGTAGCCAACCCGGCTCGGCCCAACACCTGACATGGGCGAAGGACGAAACTTGATTAAAGTTGATTCATATCCACCTTTAGACCACAATCCGCACCCTGATGCAACGAATCCTTCAAGCCGAAGCCGTGCGGCAAGCCCTGCAGGCCAGGGGCTGGACGCAGAAGGAATTGGCCGAGCAGGTCGGCGTCACCGCCCAATCGGTGACCAACTGGCTCAAGGGCGACGACTTCCCGCGCCCCGACAAGCTGTTGCGTCTGGCGACGACGCTCAAGCTGCGGTTCGACCAGCTCACGGCCACGCCACCGGCAGCACAGGCCATGCACCCGATCGTGGCGTTCCGGCGTCGGGCTGCGACGAAGACGACGGAGGCCCACATCGCCAAGGCCTTGGTCATGGGCGCGCTCCTCGAACCCCTGGTGCCCCACCTGCAACCGCTGCGGGCACTGCGCACGGCGATCAGCCAGCCCTCGACGGCGTACGCCGACCTGCAACGGGCCGCGGCGCAGACGCGCGAAAAGCTCGGCATCGGCCCGCGTGCCGAGCTCGACTACGCCACGCTCATTGGCGAGTTCGCCGCGAACGACGCCTTCCTCGTGCCCGTGCTCTGGGGCGAACGGCAACACCACGGCAACGCCTTGCACATCCTGCTGCCGGCGCAGCGCGTGACCTTCATCTATCTGAACCTCGATACCTACATCGAGGACTTCAAGTTCTGGATGGCGCACGAATTGGCCCATGTCTACACGCCGGCGCTGGCCGGCACGAACGAAGGCGAGGATTTCGCCGATGCGTTCGCCAGCGCGCTGCTGTTTCCGCAGCCGCTGGCCGCAGTCGCCTACCGTGAGGCGGCCGCCGCGCACCGCAAGGCCGAGAGGGTGGCTGTGCTGCAGCGCCACGCCCAAGCGCACCAGATCTCGCTTTACACCGTCTTCCGCGAAGTGCAGGCTCATGCCGCGGCATCGGACCATCCGGCGCTGCCGCTCGACGAAAAGACCGACATCCACGCCGTGCGCAATGCGCGCCGCGGCCGGCGGGTGAGCGAGTTGATCTTCGACCCCCTGCCGCCCGAGCCCGCCACCTACGTCGCGGCGGCGCACAGCACCTTCGGCAGTGAGTTCTTCAACGCGCTGCGCCGGCTGCTGAAGGCACAGGGCACCGGGCCGAGCTATGTACAGCAAGTGCTGGACATCTCTCTGGCCGACGCCACCGCGCTGCACCACGCGCTGACCCGGGGTTGAGGCAATGGCGGGCGCGCCGGCAGCGACGACGCCTGTGCTGCTGGACACCAATGCCTACCTGCGGCTGGCCAAGCGTGTGCGGCCGTTGCTGGGTGTGCCCTTCGGACAGAGGCGTTACGTGCTCACCATCCTGCCCGACGTGGAAGCCGAGGTGCACGCCAGCGCGCGCCTGCGCTTTCGCTACCCCTGGTTCGACGGCGACGCCGAGCTCGTTGCCGAACGGCTGGCCCGTCGCGTGCGGCTGAGCGCCGACGAGCGCGAGCAGATCGACATCGCGGCCGGCGTGCTGCACGGCGCCGTGCTGCAGGACGTGTCGCGTTACATGCAAGGCGGTGGCTCGCCACCAGGTCCGACCGACTGCCGCGTGCTGGCGTTCGGGCTGGTGAAAGGCGCCATCGTGGCCACCGACGACCTGGGCATGCACCTGCTGGCCGCCGAGTTCAAGCTGGCGGTGTGGCATGGTTGGGAATTGCTCGCCAAGCTGCGCAGTGCCAGGGCGGCGAGCGACGAACTTGTGCGGGAGATCTTTGCTGCGCTGGAGGTCAACGGTGACCTGCCGGCGACCTGGCGCGCAGCCGGGCACGGGGCACTGGCCAAGGTGTTCGGGCGCGGAGCCTGACTGCGGGGTCGCGCCACGTTTCGCGCGTCGCGGCAGGCGGCACCCGGTGGGGGCTCATGCTGCGGCGGTCGGCGCTGCGCGCCGACTTCACTGCGATGCTCGGCCTGGGGTCGCGTCGCGAAACTCGCTGCGCTCACTGCGTTCGCTCCGCTCAGACAGTCGCGACGAGTCAGCCGACGAAGCGCGCTGCGCGCGCCGACCCCAGGCCTGCGCTTCTCGTCGCCGCAGAAATCGCCCCCACCGGGTGCCGCCTGCCGCGAGGCAACAGTGCTTGTCTTCGCGACGAACACCAAAGACGTGTCCTCAAAGGCGCGCCCTGGCAGGCCACGGCGCGCCTCTGAGGCGCCGAGAAGGTGAGCAGGGACTCAAGCGGTCCGGGGGACCGCTTGTGCCTTGCGAACGGCCGGGCCGCAAGGCCTGGCGCGGCCCGCAAGGCCTGGGCTTGCGGCCGCGCGCGCAGCGCGCATCAAAGACTGACTCGTCGCGACTGTTTGAACGGAGTGAGCGCAGCGAACGAAGTGAGTTCTGCGACGGGCCGCGAGACCGATGCAGTGCGCCCCGGACACAGAACAGTCCCTGCGGACTGTTCTGCGCCTGGCGCACGCCCTGGCGCATGCAAGCGCCAGGGCCGCAGGGAAGTCGGCGCGCAGCGCCGACCGCCGAAGCGAAGCGCTGCGGCCTGCCCGGGCCCGCCTTTGCCGCACGGACAGTCGCCTGCAAAGCGGACGACGAACGTCAGCAGCGGGCC
>JACZKT010000696.1 GCA_014859905.1 Rubrivivax sp. | reverse complement strand
GGGCAACGTTTATTCGAGTTGGGGCCTAACCCCTCGCTCAAGCGGAGCGCCAACGGCAGGCCACCAGGCCCGGTCTGGCGGTACGCGGTACATTTTCGCCAGCCCGGGCCTGGCGTCCTGCCGTCGTCGCCCGCTTAGCTCAAACGTTAGGCCTCGCAGGGGAAGCCGTTGAATCTCGCCGCAGTTGAAATCAAAGCCTTCGTTCCTGCCGCGGACTTTGCGCTGTCCAAGGAGTTCTATGTTGCGCTGGGGTTCGAGATCCCCTGGTCATCGGAAGACCTCGCGTATGTTCGGCACGGAGAAACGAGCTTTCTTCTGCAGGCCTTCAACGAGCCTGGGTTCATCAAGAACTTCCAGATGCACCTGCTCGTCGAGAACGTTGACGACTGGCACGCTCAAGTTCTTTCGTCTGGCGTCGCGTTGCGCTTCGGCGTGAAGGTCGGAGAACCTCAAGACCAACCCTGGGCCATGCGCGACTTCACGCTGTTTGATCCAAGCGGTGTCCTGTGGCGTGTGGCACAGAACATTCCGCGCGGGGAGGGCGCATGAGTCAACGCGCAGCAAGGCCTAACCCTTCGCTCAAGCGGAGCGCCAACGGCAGGCCACCAGGCCCGGTCTGGCGGTACGCGGTACATTTTCGCCAGCCCGGGCCTGGTGGCCTGCCGTCGTCGCCCGCTTAGCTCAAACGTTAGGCCTCATGAACACCGCCGTCGTCCCGATCTCACTTTCGCATGTACCCGCCTTTCGTGGGGCACTTGACACCGTGGCGAAGGAGAAGAGGTACCTCGCAATGGTCGAGGCGCCGCCGATCGAGAAGATGGAGTCCTTCGTCGGCAGCAACATCTCAAAGAACATCGCGCAGTTCGTGGCGCTGGACGGGGACCGCGTTGTCGGATGGGCCGACATCATCCCGGCCTGGGCCCACGGTGTATCGCATCGCGGTAGCCTTGGAATGGGAGTCATCCCCGGTTATCGTGGCCAAGGCATCGGAAGGCAATTGCTCGAGGCGTGCATCAACAAGTCTTGGGTAAATGGTCTTACCCGAATCGAGCTGGAGGTGCGCGCTGACAATCTTGCCGCGATCCGTCTGTACAAGGCACTCGGATTCGTCCACGAAGGCGTCAAGCCGCGGGGCATGCGCATCGACGGCATGTACTACGACACTCTGCAAATGGGCCTGCTGAAACATGAGGCCTAACCCTTCGCTCAAGCGGACGCACCACGGCATGCCACGCTTGGGCCTCATTTCATTCTGGCCCAAGCGCGTCCTGCCGCGGTGCGCCGCTTAGCTCAAACGTTAGGCCGCATAGGGGTCGTCCGTGGCGGTTGCAGGATGATCTCATCGGCAGTATCATCCCTTCATGAATTCTGCGGCGAAGCTCCTGGTTGCCATGCGACGCAATCCGCTCGACTGGCAGATTACTCAACTGCAGAGTGTTGCCCGACAGCATGGCATTGAGTGGCGGCACGATGGGGGAAGTCACTGCGTGTTCATACGCTCCGATGGCCGGACGTTGCCAGTCCCGGCCCATCGCCCCATCAAACCGATCTACGTCAAGAAGTTCGTCGAACTGATCGATGGAGCCTGAACCATGAGCAAGCTGTCCGACTATCCGTTCGAGATCCGTCCCTTGACCGAGGAGGAAGGCGGAGGGTTCCTGATCTCCTTTCCTGTCTTCGCCGAGTGCATCTCCGACGGTGAGACGGTTGAAGAAGCGCTGGCGAGCGGCCGCGAAGCACTGAAGGCCACGATTGCCGCGCTCAAGTCCAAGAAATTGGCGGTTCCTGCGCCGAATAGCGGCGGTGTCGCCTCGGGCAAGTTTGTGGTCCGTGTACCGAAGACAGTTCACGCGCAACTGGCTACGCGCGCCAAGGCAGAAGGCGTCTCGTTGAATGCGCTGGTGCTCACGTTTATCGCCCAAGGCCTCGGTCGCAAAGAGGGTCGGGCATAAGGGTCGCGAATGCGGCCTAACCCTTCGCTCAAGCGGACACCCCACGGCATGCCACGCTTGGGCCTCATTTCATTCTGGCCCAAGCGCGCCCTGCCGCGGGGTGCCGCTTAGCTCAAACGTTAGGCGGCGTAAGTTACGGTTCCTCATGCGAAGCACCCGAGACACCGTCTCGCCCCTGCGCCAGTTCCTCCTACTGGAGGCTCTCGGCTTCATGCGAACGGCGAGCCGACTTCCTGGCGTCCTCCAAATCGCGCTCATCGGCTCATTGACGACAGACAAGGCCGATCCGAAGGACATTGACCTCTTGCTCCCTGTCGCCGACGACCTCGACCTTGAGCGCCTTGCCTCAGCGGGCAGACGGCTGAAGGGGCGAGCTCAAGGCAGGAACAGCGGCGCCGACATCTTCCTCCTGAATCCCCGCGGTGAGTACATCGGAAGAACCTGCCAGTGGCGTGAATGCGCTCCTGGCATCCGCATGGCTTGCCGCGCAGACCACTGTGGCCGTCGCCCCTACTTGTACGATGATCTGCGCGTCATCAAATTGACCCAAGCGCTTGTATCCGCTCCCCCGCTTCAGCTTTGGCCCGCGGTCGTCAGTCATGGCGCGCTTCCAGGCGACGTCCAGGCTTGGCTTGCAAACGTACAAGAATCCCTCTATGCGTCCGGGCGCAACGCCGCCTAACCCCTCGCTCAAGCGGAGCGCCAACGGCAGGCCACCAGGCCCGGTCTGGCGGTACGCGGTACATTTTCGCCAGCCCGGGCCTGGCGTCCTGCCGTCGTCGCCCGCTTAGCTC
>JACZKT010000695.1 GCA_014859905.1 Rubrivivax sp. | reverse complement strand
GGGCAACGTTTATTCGAGTTGGGGCCTAACCCCTCGCTCAAGCGGAGCGCCAACGGCAGGCCACCAGGCCCGGTCTGGCGGTACGCGGTACATTTTCGCCAGCCCGGGCCTGGCGTCCTGCCGTCGTCGCCCGCTTAGCTCGAACGTTAGGCCGCACATGAACTTGCGCCGTGGCATGCCTGCCGACTTACCCATCCTCGACGCCATCGCCATCGAAGCCAAGGCGCATTGGGGCTACTCCAAGGAGCAGTTGCACGCTTGGCGCGACGAGTTGGTCGTCTCCGAAGAATCACTTACTACTCGTCCCGTCTGCGTAGCCGAGGAAGACGGTCACCCCATTGGGTTCGCGCAAGTAGCAACCGACGCCCAGCCTTGGGAACTGTGGGCTATGTGGGTGCGGCCGAGTCACATGGGCAAGGGTGTAGGGAAAGCGCTACTTGGCTGGGCAACGGAGTTCGCGGCCGCAGGAGGTCAACCTGAGCTCGCTATCGACGCGGACCCGAACGCGGGCGACTTCTACCGAGCCTGTGGCGCCAAAATGGTTGGCAGCGTCGCCGCGCCAATCGCTGGTAGTCCCGAGCGGGTTCGCCCTCAGCTACGGCTGCGCACGAGTGCGGCCTAACCCTTCGCTCAAGCGGAGCGCCAACGGCAGGCCACCAGGCCCGGGCTGGTGGTACGCGGTACATTCTCACCAGCCCGGGCCTGGCGTCCTGCCGTCGTCGCCCGCTTAGCTCAAACGTTAGGCCGCATAGGCACCACTACCGTGACCACCATTATCTTTGAGACTCCACGCCTGCGCGCTCGTCGCCTCGATAGTGGCGATGTCGAGGCGCTGCTCTCGGTCTATGGCAATGCTGAGGTGGTGCGGTGGGTCGCTGACGGACATCCACTGTCGCGTGAGCGCTGCGAGCAATGGGTGGAAGTCACGCAGAACAACTACCGCACTCGCGGTTATGGAATGTTCGCTCTTGAGTACAAGCTGTCGGGCCAGATCGTCGGGTTCTGCGGGCTCGTCCATCCCGCTGGTCAGCCCGAGCCTGAGATCAAGTACGCCCTTCATCAGGTGGTCTGGGGCCAAGGCCTGGCAACCGAAGCCGCTGGCGAACTACTAGCCTATGGCGCCAGGGAGCACCATCTCACGCGCGTCATCGCAACCACCGCGCCCGAGAACATCGCCTCGCATCGCGTCCTGGTCAAGGCGGGTATGACGCTCGGGCCACTTCGTACAAACTCGGACGGTTCGCAGACGCAGGTGTTCGTGTGGTCAGGCAGCGAGTGCGCGAATGCGGCCTAACCCTTCGCTCAACCGGACACGCCACGGCATGCCGTCGCCGGGCACCATTTCATTCTTGCCCGGCGTCGTCACGCCGCGTCGTGCCGGTTAGCTCAAACGTTAGCCCGACACAAATGCAAATCCAGGCGAACGTGGCATCAGTGTCGTTTCGCGTTGCACCGTGGCGCCCGCGCTTCGGCGTGTTCGGCTGCGTCGGAGCTTTGTGTGGTGCGCTCCGTTCGCCTCACCTCTGAACTGGACGCGAGCGAGAGACGCCGCGTCAATAGACGCACCGCACATGAGACAAGAGTCCGCGCCAGTTGCCTTCGGGGCAATCGTCGGCTACCGACAGCGCCACAGTCAGTCTGTGGATCGCGCTTCGCGCGGCAGTGCTGCGCCTGGCAGTCAGTTCATTGTGATCCGTGGCGTTTGCCGGGCCGCGCATGGTTGCGGCAGAGGTGGCGCACCGCCAGAATGTGTCAATGGTCATCCTCCTGAACGCCCGCCCCAGTCCAGACGGGGGACTTCGCCCTCGCCAGCGTCGCCGTTTCACTTGCTGCATCGCAGCGGGGCAAGCAGTGCGGGCTAACCCTGCGTTCAAGCGGACGGCCTTCGGCCGCCGCTTAACGCTACGTTAGGCCTCATAGAGCGCCACCGCGCCGTGGCCGGCAGCACTGAATCACAGGAGCCCTCGCACCATGTCACATACGCTGCTGGCCTTGCTCGGGTTCATCTGTTGGACTCTGGCCCTCCTCGTGCTCATGGAGGCTATTCGCTCCAAGCTCGTTCTCACGGGAGAGGTAGAGGCAAATGGCTTCAATCCCGAGAACTCGAATCTCTCGCCCTTCATGCAGCGCCTGGCGCGTGCGCACGCCAACTGCCTGGAAGGGTTGCCCGTCTTCGGCGGCCTCATGGTTGTGGCAATCCTCGCAGGCAAGTCAAGCGTCACAGATCCACTTGCCTATGCACTGCTCGCAGCCCGCATTCTCCAGTCAACGATTCACCTCGCGTCCACGTCTTCAACCGCAGTAAGGCATCTAGCAACAATAACTTGAACAATCAAGGCTTGCGCCGAATGCGGTGTGGCTTGATGCGATAGTTCCATTCGCCGTGAAACTCATCGCGCTCGATGGACACGTCGGCCAGTTCCTCGTCCGTGACCTTGACGCC
>JACZKT010000067.1 GCA_014859905.1 Rubrivivax sp. | reverse complement strand
ATGCCCAGCGCGCCGGCGCCCAGCCCTGCCGCCGCGCAGGTGCCGACGACGAGGGCGATGCTGGCCAGAGAGCTGTATCGAATGCGCCAGCGGACGGACAGAGTCTGCAGCAGCGAAGACCATCCCAGCAGCCCGGTGCGCACGAGCAGGCCCTTGTGCAGCGCCCGCCCGCCCGCCTTGCCTTCGCGCAGGTCTCGATACAGCGCTTGGGCGCCGTCGATTTCGGCGCGCGTGGGCTTGGTGCGAACCGACAGGTAGCCGACCAGCTGGCCGTTGCGACGCACCGGGGCCGCATTGGCGCGCACCCAGTAGTGATCGCCGGTCTTGCGCCGGTTCTTCACCAGCGCCGACCAGGATTCGCCGCCCTGCAGGGTCTTCCACATGTCGGCAAAGGCCTCGCTGGGCATGTCCGGGTGGCGCACAATGTTGTGCGGCTGGCCCAGGATCTCGTCCCGCGAGTAGCCGCTGACCGCCACGAACGCGGCGTTGGCGTAAGTGATGTGGCTCTGCGTGTCGGTGACCGACATCAGCGTCGCGTCGTCCGGGTAGTCGTACTCGGTCTGGGTCACGGGCTGGTTGTTGCGCATGGGGTCACCTTTTGGGCTTGTTGGTTCGAGGGTGCCGGAAGACACCGACGCATTCGCGGTGTCGGGCTGCAGACCGGGTCAATGCGGGGCCGACTCGACCAGCCCCATCTCCGGGCTCGTCGCTAGCTTTTCGATGTCGATCAGGATCAGCATGCGCCGGTCGATCGCGCCGATGGCCAGCAGGTGCTCGCTGGCGACCGCCGAGTTGAACTCGGGCACCGGGCGCAATTGATCGGCGCCGAGGCGGATGACGTCGCTGACGCCGTCCACGACCATGCCGATGACGCGGGGGCCGATGTTGAGCACGATCACCACCGTCAGACTGCCGTAGCCGGGTTCGGCCATGCCCAGGCGCAGCCGCAGGTCGACGATCGGCACGATGACGCCACGCAGGTTCTGCACCCCCAGCACATGCGCGGGCGCGTCGGCGATGCGCGTGGGGGCCTCGAACGAGCGGATCTCCTGCACGCGCAGGATGTCGATGCCGTATTCCTCGGCGCCGAGCTTGAAGGCGAGGTACTCGCCGGCGGCGGCCGCCATGCTGCCCTGCGGCCTGCCCGCCGCGCCGGCGGATGATGTGGTCTGGGGTGTCATCTTGGTATCGCCTTTCGTCGCCGCAGGGCGGGTCTGGTGGGAGGTCTCTCGATTTGCCGTCTTACGTCGAACATCAGACCTAGAACGATGTCTGAGCCCAATCTACGACGCCTGCACGCCGGACTTGCAGTGGAATAGAGGGTCGGAAGGCGCCCATTTGCACCGCCTGGGCCGGGAAGGCGCTCGTCGAGCGGGGCGGCGCAGGGTCAGGCCGTCGGCAGTGGATTTCCTTCACGCCCGGCCGCGGCTTCGCAGCCTCAGAATCGCGGGCGTCCGTGTCGCGCCAGGTGCCACCGCCATGCCCCCCTCCCGTCCACCACCTGCATCGACCGCCCTGCGTTGGCGGGCGCCGATCACGGCCGTCCTGTTGCTGGCCGCCCTGTTCGCACTGTTCGGCTGGCACCACCCGGGCCATGGCGTCGACTGGTCCCAGGCCATCGTGGCCCTGCTGCTGGCCTGTGGTGCCGCCTTCATCATGGTCGGCGCCTTGTGTTTCATGTTGCCGGCGGGAGCCCTGTCGTGGCCTGCCGCGGTCCACCTGCCGTGGCTCGGCGCCTTTGCACTGCTGCACGGCAGCATGGAGCTCTTCGATGCCTGGCAGGGGGCCACCGGGCGCCGGCACGCCGACCTGGCCTGGCTCAACGCGGCGTGGTTGCTGCTGTCGTTCCTGCCGCTGCTGGAGTTCGCGCGCCGGCTCGCCGCCGCGACAGCCCTGCAGGAGGGTTGGACTGGGCCTTGGCTGGCGTTGCCGAGGTGGCTTGGCACCCTGGCCCTGCTGACCGGCGCGCTGGCGCTGGCCTTCGGTGCGGCGCTGCCGGCCGTCAACGTGGCCACACACTGGCTGGTGGCCCTGCCCGGTGCCGGCCTCGCTGCATTCTGGTTGTGGCGGCAACCCACGCCGGCAGGCGCCGGGGTGGGTGCCACGCCCATCGCCGCCGCCGCGCTCGGCGTCTATGCGGTGCTCGCCGGCACCGTCGTCGACCGCTATGCCGGCGCACCGGCCTGGATCCCCGACGCCGACGCCTTCCTGGCCGCCGCGGGCGTGCCGATTCAGGTGCTGCGCGCGCTGTGCGCCGTGGTCTTCGCGCTGGCCCTGATGCACATGCTGATGAGCCGGCTGGCCGGGCTGGCTCACGAGGCCAGGCCCGGCGCAGCGGACCTCGCCCGTCTCGTGGCGCAACAGACCGGCGCCAACGCCCTCGCGCAGCACGCCCTGGACGGTGCGCAGGACGCCGTGGTCATGTCCGATGCGCGTGGCCGCCTCACCTACGTGAATGCCGCCTTCCTGGCGCTCTGGGGCTACCGCCACGCCGACGAGGTGCTGGGCACGACGGTCAGCAGCCACTGGGTGATGCCTGAGCTGGCGCTGCAGGTGGTCCAGGCGCTGGACCGCGACGGTCACTGGCAGGGCGAACTGGAGGCCTTGCGCGCCGATGGCTGCACGGTCCCGACGCGGGTGGTGGCCAGCCAGGTGAAGGACGACGCAGGGCGGACCGTGGCCATGATGGCGACCTTCCACGACCTCACCGACCTGCGGCGCGCGCAACACGAGGAACGCATGCTGCGGGCCCTCAACGAGGCCGTCGTCGAGCATGCCGGCACGCTGGTGCTGGTGCTCGATGCGCAGGGGCGCATCGTTCGCTTCAACCGCGCCTGCGAGCTGGCCAGCGGCCGCAGCCGCGCCGAAGTGCTGTGCCGCCACCCGTGGGACCTGCTGCTGCCCCCCGAGCAGGCCGACACCGTCCGCCGCGAGGCCTTCGCCGCGCTGGCCGCGAACCCGCAGGCCATGAGCGGCCGCTACACCAACGAATGGCTGGCCGCCGACGGCACGCGGCCCTTGATCGACTGGTTCAATACGCTGCTGCGCGACGACGACGGCCGCATGACCAACATGGTGTCCGTCGGCATCGACATCACGCAGCGCCAGCGTGCGCAGGCCGCGGTGGCGCACAGCGAGCAGCGCCTGAACGAGGCGCAGCGGATCGCCCAGGTCGGCTCCTGGGAACGAGACCATGTCGGTGGGCAGCTGACGTGGTCGGACGAGGTCTTCCGCATGTTCGAGGTCGACCCGGCACGATGCGCCGCCAGTGGCGAGCTGTTCCGCCAGTCCATCCATCCCGACGACCGCGAGGCCGTCGTCGCGGCCTTCACCCAGTCGCTCGTCGATCGCACGCCGTACCAGATCGAACACCGCTTGTTGATGGCCGATGGCCGCGTCAAGTGGGTGCACGAGCGCTGCGAGTCGGTGTTCGACGCCGACGGCAAGCCGGTGCGGTCGACCGGCACGGTGCAGGACATCAGCGAGCGCCGCGAGTGGGCGCAACGGCTGTCGACGATGAACGAGCAGCTCGAACGTCAGGTGGCCGAGCGCACCGCCGAGCTGCGCACGGCTCTCGACGCGGCCCGCCAGTCCAGCCTGGCGAAGTCGAGCTTCCTGTCGGGCATGAGCCATGAACTGCGCACGCCGATGAACGCCATCCTGGGCTTCTCGCAGCTGCTGCAGATGCAGGACCTGCCGCCGGAGCAGCTGGACGCCGTGAACGAGATCCGCGGCGCCGGCCAGCACCTGCTGGCGCTCATCGACGACCTGCTCGACCTGACGCGCATCGAGGCCGGCAAGCTGGCCGTGGTCGCCGTGCCGGTCGACCTCGCCGCGGCCGTCGATGAAGCACTGCGCATCGTCCAGCCGATGCTCGCCGTGAACCTTCTGCGCCTCGTCAACGTCGCACCCCCCGGCCTCGCCGTGCGGGCCGACCCGGTGCGCCTGCGGCAGGTGCTCGTGAACCTGCTGTCCAACGCCGCCAAGTACAACCGCGAGGGCGGCCAGGTGAAGATCGACGTCACGCGGCAGGATCCGCAGCGCGTGCGGCTGCGCGTCAGCGACACCGGCGTGGGCATCGCGCCCGAACGCATGCCCGGCCTGTTCCAGACCTTCGAGAGGCTGGGCGCCGAACACTCCGGCGTCGAAGGCTCGGGCATCGGTCTGGCGCTGTCGCGGCAGCTGGCCGAGCTGATGGGCGGCACGCTGGGTGTGGCATCCCGCCTGGGCGAGGGCTCGACCTTCTGGATCGAGTTGCCCGTGGCCGAAGGTGGCACGCCGCTCGCGACCGGGTTCGATGGCCGTGTGCTGCCGGCCGCACCGGCAGCACACTTCGAGGTGCTCTACATCGAGGACAACCGGGCCAACCTGAAGGTCGTGGAGCTGGTCTTCCAGACCCAGCGGCAGTGGCGCCTGGCCACGGCCACCAACGGCACCGCGGGACTGGACCACGCCCGCAGCGCACGGCCCGACGCCATCCTGCTCGACATCCACCTGCCGGGCATGGACGGTTATGCCGTGCTGCGTGAGTTGCAGTCCGACCCCCTCCTGCGCCTGGTGCCGGTGGTGGCGCTGTCGGCCGATGCGATGCCGGCGCAGGTGGAGCGCGGGCTGCGCGCGGGTTTCCGCGACTACCTGCCCAAGCCGCTCGACCTGCAACGCCTGATGTCGCTGCTGGCCGAACTGGCCGCGCAGCGGCAGCGCTGACACGTCCCGGCGGGCCGGCCGCCGCCTTTCAGGCCGGCGCCGGAGCGGCGTCGGAGTAGCGCTCGCGGATCGCCAGGATCGCGGGCAGACGTGCCATGAACAGCGGCACCAGTTCGGGGTCGAAATGGCGGCCGGACTCGGCCTCGATGAGTGCCAGCGCGGCGTCGACCGTCCAGGCCTTCTTGTAC
>JACZKT010000066.1 GCA_014859905.1 Rubrivivax sp. | reverse complement strand
GTACTGGGGGGGCGGGTGTTCGAGGCGGCTTGAGCGGGCATCACGACGCGCCACAGTCGCCGGCGGATCGGAATGGGACCGCGGAGCCATGAACAGGCAACCCGTCGCCAGCGCCGGTGCCGCATGCCGAGGGCGTGCGAGTTCTTCGGCCCCATCGCAGACCTCGACCGTTGCCGCGCCCGTGGCCGTTCTGCCCAGGCGGCGACAGCGCGTGGCCAACGAGGGAGGCGCGGTTTGCCGCCCCGGGGCCCGGGTCATCCATCACGTCAGCGGCAACAAGTTCCCATACGGTGGGCGATACGCCCTTCGAACAGCACACAAACGCTGAGGATCCTGCCCCCACGCAAGTGCACTTCAACGCGCAAGCTCAGCGCGACCGGGTGGCGCAGGCGGTGTCCGTCGCCAGCCGCTCGCAACGCGCGGCATCCAGCGGTTGCCCCGCCGCGCGGAAACGCGACGCCGCAGCAGCAAACCGCCTCACCGCTTCATCCACGCGCTGGGCTCGGGCGGCGGCAATGTGGCCACGGACCTCGTCGTGCGCCGCGTACCAGGCCGGCAATCGCATCACCACGTTGGCAAGGTAGGCGCACTGCTCCTCGTGCTTGTCGGCCAGCTCGAGCTCCCCGGCGCGCGCGGCCGCTATCGCCGCTGGCACGGCAAACGTGATGCGACAGCCGGGACAGGTCTCCAGCGGGCCGCGCACCGACTCGCTGGCATCCTCCATCACATGCAGCGCGGTGGCCGGGTCGCCGCTGTGCAGCTTGATGCGCGTGCCATAGATGCGGTCGAGAAGGTGAAATCCGATGTCGGTCTGTCGTGCCACGTCCAAGGCCTCGTCGATGAGGGCACGGGCCTCGTCGCGTCGGCCCTCGTGCAAGGACACTTCGGCCAGCCGCTGCAGTGACAACGCTTCCCCCACGGGGCCGCCGATCGCCCGGTGCAGCCGGGCGCCCTCGCGCAGGTGCAATCGTGCCGCCTGAAGGTCGCCGGCCAGCCACTCGGCCTCACCGCGCAAGGTGACACCGAAGGCGTGGCCGCGCGCGGCGCCGAGCCGCTGCGCTTCGGTGGCCAGGGCCTCGGCAAAGGCGATGACTTCGGCATAGGGGCTCGCGCCGTAGAGGAAGCGTTGCGTGATGCAGAGGTGGCCATCGAACACCCGCAAGGCCAGGTGTGGCACGTCGCGGGTCTCCTGCAAGTCAGCCCACACGCTGCGGTGAAGGTCGCCGCGTGCGTGCGCCGCCGCAGCCTGCGCCCAGGAAGCGACCACCAGCGCCGCGGTGTCGCCGGACTCGAGAGCCAGCCGGCGCGCCACGGCCGCCTTGGCGGTGCCGAGGGCCGGGTCGGCGGCGCCCAGTGCCGCCGCGCCGCTGTAGGCCAGGGCCTCGCACAAGCGGCCTTCGACCGAAGTCGGTCGCACGCCCTGAAGCGCCAGCAGTGCGCCCTTCGGATCCCCCAACTTCACTTGCGCCAGCGCAGCCTTGGCCCGGAGGTCATGGCTGGCGGGTTCACCGGCGGCCTCGGCTGCCAGCAGGTAGGCGGCCAGGGCTGCAGGGTCACCCATGGCGTCGAGCGACTCGGCGCGCAGGCGCAGGGCTTCGGCATGGTCGGCCTGGAAAGCCAGCAAGGGCTCGAGGTGGCGCAAGGCGTCGCTGAAGGCGGCCAGTCGCACGGCATCGCGCGCGGCCGCCAGTAACCAGGGCATGGCGTCGCGACGGTTGCCGCCGTCCAGCCAGTGCCGGGCAACGCTGGCCGGCACCGCGTCCATCTCTGCCAGCTGCGCGGCGATGTGTCGGTGCATCTTCAGGCGGCGATGAGGCGGCACCTGCTCGATCAGCGCCTGGCGCACCAACTCATGGCGGAAGCGGTAGCGGCCGCCCGAGAGCACCAGCACACCGGCATCCAGTGCGCTGTCGAGCGCCGCGAACGTCGGGACCTGCGCCTGCGTGGCAAGCGCCTCGAGCGTCCCGACGTCGAATTCGTCGCCGCTCAACGCGAGCCACTTGAGCAACGCAAGCGCGTCGTCCGGCACGTTGCACAGCCGTTCGGTGATGGCTTCGGCGGCGCTGCCCGGCAGCCGCCTGTCTGCTCCCACCGCCGCACAGCGCGACAGTTCGATGGCTGCAAACGGGTTGCCCTCGGCTGCCCGGACGATGCGCGACACCACATCGGCGGACTGCGGCGCGTCCACGGCGTGCGCGACCAGGCGGCGGCTCTCGTCGTCGGTCAGCGGTTCCAGATCGACGATCTGCAATGCGTCGGCACGCTGTAGCCGCGAGGTCCCGCGCGCCAGCGCCGTTCCCGGCGCGGTCGGCCGTGTCGCCAGGAGCAGGCACACCGGCGCCCCGGCCATCGCCAACTGCACGAGCACCTCGACATCGGCGTCCTCGACGAGGTGCGCGTCGTCGACCTGCAGGAGGAGGTCGGCGCCCGCCAACGCCGCCAGCAGCAGGCGCCGGATGGCGCCCACCACCTGGTGACGCCCCATGGGCCCGAGCAGCTGGTCCGCGGGTGCCGCCAAGGGGCTGACCAGCGCCAGAATGGCCCGTGCCGGCGCGCCGATGCGGTCGAGCACGCTGCGGTCGTCCAGGATCATGCTGTCGGCGATGGAAGCGATCACCGCATAGGGCCTGCCGGTCTGCGCGGCGTCGACACGCAGCACCACCCAGCCGCGGCCCCGCGCCTGCGCGCCGATCTCGCGGCACAACGCACTCTTGCCGATGCCTGCCGGCCCGCGCAGCACGATGCCGCCCGGCCGCCCCGAAGCCGGCATGCCAAGCCAGGCCGTCACCTGGGCCAGCACCCCCGCACGGCCGACGAACGCCGGCCCCGCAGCCTGCAGGCCGGCGACACATCGTTCGTACAGCGCCTCGGTCTGTGTGTCGGGCAATACGCCCAGCGAGTGCTGCAGCGCTTCACGCAGGCGCGCATACCAGCGCAAGGCCGCGGCGCGGTTGCCGCCTTCGAGTTCACGCAACATCAGCGCCCGATGGGCCGGTTCGTCGGTGGGCTCCTGCTGCGCCAGGCGCTCCCATTGCGCACCGGCGCGAAGCAGTTCGACGTAACGCGCGTTCAGGCGCTCGCGCGACGGCTCGGTCCAGGCCTCGTAGCGCGTGCCCGGCAGCAGGTCGCCGGTGTAGCTGCTGGCGGCATCGGCGCACGCCGCTGCATCGCGCTGCCGCAGGGCCGCAGCGGCAAGCCGCTCGAACGTGTCGGCGTCGACGACCACGGGCCGGTCCGGCCACAGCACCAGGTCGCCTGCCAGCAATGCGATGCCGTCATGCCGGCCCAGGGCCTGTCGGGCGTTATGCACCGCTTTGCGCAGGTTGGCCGCGCCGGCCTCGGGTTCGAGCTGCGGCCACAGGGCGTCCATGACCTGGTCGCGGCTCATGCGGTGTCGGGGTTGCAGGCTCAGCAGTTGCACCAAGTGCATGGCGCGCAGGCTGGGCCAGCGTTCGGCGGGCATCTCGACGCCGTCGACCGCGACGGCGAAACCGCCGAGCAGGCCGACTTCGAGGTGGCATGGCGCGCCGGCCGGAAGATGAGGCGGAGTGCTGTCCATGCCCGGCAGTGTGCAGCCCCCATCCATCGCCGGCAAGTACCGGCGGCGCCAGGAACGACTGAGGAACGGGGGGCTGGCGAAGCTGCGGTCCCGCAGGTCAATTCCGGCCCGCGAGACAACGAAGCAGGAGTGCACCATGCCCGCTCGACAAGCACCCGTCCCCCTGCCCGGCGCCGGGCCCGCCGCCGTGACCCTGCCGCCGTGACCCTGCCGCAGCCGCTGGCGCTCGAGTCACTGCGTCCCCTGGAGCCTGCGCTTGCCGGCACCCTTGGCAAGCCGGGAACGATCGAGGAACACCGGCTTCGTAGTCTGCGTTCCGGCGGCTGCGAAAGCGCTCCCGCCTGCCCTCAACCCAAGGAGACTGACGCTATGAGCATGACCACTGCATCTTTGTACGAGCGCCTGGGGCGCCATGAAGGCATCACGCGCATCACCCGCGAGCTCATGAAGAACCACCTGGCCAACCCGCTGGTGAAGACGCGGTACGAAAACAGCGAGGACCTCGCACGCGTCGAGCGCCGCGCGATCGAGTTCTTCTGCGCTGGCACGGGCGGACCGGAGTCCTACAGCGGCCAGGACATGCTGGCGACACACAGGGGCATGAACATCAGCGAGCAGGAGTTCATGACCGTGATCGACGACGCGATGGATGCGCTGGAAAAGTGCGGCATCGACACGCCAACCCGCAACGACGTGCTCGCTGTCTTGTGGTCACTGAAGAACGAGGTGATACGAGTCTGACCTGGCGTGTGCGACCCGACGGCCTGGCTGATGACGCACAGGCTGCCGGAGGTCATGCGCCGGCGCGAGGGCGGCCCATCGGGGATAAACCCTGCCTATCGCTGCTGGCTGACGGCACGGTGTTGCGCCGTTGATGAAAACCGAGGCCTGGTGGGCGACAAGCCCATGGTCGCCCTGCCGTTGCGTGAATTCTTTGGCATAGTCGGTCACCGGTTGCGGTTTCGAGTCGCCGCGCGGGGTGTTGGAGGTGCCATCAGGCGCGACAGGAGGGGCCGAATGTCCAACCAAGCTGATTCGTACGATTTCGGACCGCGCAGCAACGATTCGCAGTTTGCCGGCCTGAACGTTTTTCGCGAGGACCGCGAAGCCAGCGGCCAGAGTCCGGGTCCCGACGCGAACCTTGCGCCTCGGGGCGAGCCACTCGCCTTTCGCGTTGCCATCGTCGACTCGGAGGCGGATCTGCAGCGGGTGCAGGAACTGCGTCAGGCCGCCTATGGCCATCATCTTCCGGCGCTTGCCGCGAGCTTCGGTCGGGCTGATCCGGTGGACCGGTGGCCTGATGTGACGGTTTTCTACGCTGAAGACAAGGCAACGCGCCGAGTGGTCGGTTCGGCACGGCTGCAGTGCAATCGCAGCCAGCCGCTGCAGATCGAGCGCAGCATCGTGCTGCCGCCTCAGCTGCTCGACAGGCTGCTTGCCGAAGTCACGCGCATGACGGTGATCCCAGGCTATGCGCAGCCGGTCAAGCTGGCGCTGGTGAAGGCCATCCACCTGTACTGCATAGGCATGCAGATCGGCGGCATCGTCTGTGCGTCGCGACCTTCGCTGATGCGGCAGTACCTGAACCTCGGCTTCGATGATCTTTACGGCGATGGTCGGCTGGTCCCGATGGCGCACGGCAGCGGGCTCGAGCACCGCGTCCTCTTCCGCGACACGGTGACCTCCGAGGCGCACAACCGGAGTCGCCAGCACCCCGACTACGCCTTCGTGTTTCGCACCTACCACCCGGATATCGAAGTGTTCGACGCCGTTGCCCGCGTGCCGGAGCCCCTGCGCCAAGCGCCCGGGGAGCGGCGCTACAGCCGCGCGGCGTAGGCCGGGGCGGGGGTGTCAGCCTCGGTGTGCCCGCTGTGGGGCATCATCGAGAACATCGCCAGGACCTGATGCAGTTCCTGCTCGGTGAACGGCTTGCCGAGGAATGCGTCCATACCCGCGTCGCGGCATCGTTCCCGATCCTGCTGGAACACATTCGCCGTGAGCGCAACGATCGGAGCGCGATCCAGGCCATGGTCCCGTTCGAAGGCGCGCACGATGCGGCAGGCCTCGAATCCGTCCATTTCCGGCATCTGGCAGTCCAGCAGCACCATGGCGGGTCGCTCGCCGTGTGTGCACATGCGTTGCACCACCCCGCGCCCGGAAGCAACGCGTTCCACCTGTGCACCGATGCGATTCAGCGCGGCCTCGGCCACCAGCGCGTTGACCTCGTTGTCTTCGGCCAGCAGGATGGTTCCGCCCCCGAACCGCTCGACCACGAATCCGGAGTCGACGGCAGGATCGGGCTGTGAGTCCTGATTCTTCGCGGACAGGCGTTCGAGCGGCAGTTCCACGACGAACACCGATCCGCGCCGGGGGACGCTCTGGCAGGAGACTTCACCGCCCATGGTGCGACAGATCTCGCGGGTGATATGCAGACCCAGACCCGTACCTCCGTGGCGCCTGCTGGCGGATGCGTCGCCTTGGCGGAAGGGTTCGAACAGCTGTGCCATAGCCTGCGGGGCAATGCCGATGCCGGTGTCTGCCACCGATATCGTCACGCCGCGACCCGCCGGCTGCTCGCTGACACGCAGCATCACGAGGCCGCCCGGGTCGGTGAACTTGATCGCATTGCCCAGCAGGTTCAGCAGGACTTGCCGCAGCCGGAACGGATCGACGAGTGCGATGAACGGCGTCGGCAGGAGGACTTCGGAGGACAACTGCAAGCCACGCTCCTGTGCGCTCGGCATGCACATGGCGAGCGCATCCTCGGCCAGCCGGACGACATCGACCTCGGTCGGATGAACGTCGATTCCCTGCGCCTTGAAGCGCGAGAACTCGAGAATGTTGTTGATGATGCCCAGCAGATGCTCGCCGGATTGCCGGATCATCGCCACTGTCGTACGCTCTTCCGGCTGGATGGTCCTGGCAAGTTTTCGTGACAGGCCCAGGATGCCGTGCAGCGGCGTCCGTAGCTCGTGGCTCATGTTTGCGACAAAGGCGTCCTTGGCGCGACTCTCCTGCTGGGCTTGTTCGAGGGCGGCCGAGAGCTCTGCGGTCAGGCCTGCGTTGCGATAGCGCAGCACCAGCAGTTCGACCACATGGCGTTCCGAGCGGCGGGCGGCGAGCAGCAGCAGGGCGAGGAAGGTCGCGATGGAGGCCGCACCATACAGGCCGAACGAATCGCCGCGCCACAGAAAGTACATGATGATCGGCGCCAGCGCCGAGCTGGTGAAGACAGCGCAGGCCCGCCAGTCGGCGTGTATGGCGAAAGCCGCGATCGCCGATATCCCGCTCAGTGAAGCGGCGATGACAGTCATGTCGGAGGCGCTGTCCGGGGCCATGAGCAGCACCCCGGCCGATCCCCATGCGAGGCCGTCCAGCAGGAGAAACGCAACGCCCCAGGTCAGCCAGCTCAACGAATCGTCGCGGCGCCGTTCGAACAGGTATGCATGCACGGCGCGGGGCAGAACGACCACGACCTTGAGAACGACCCACAGCACGAGGGTGGCATCGGGCACCGCGCCACGGATGTGCCAGGCGAGTGCAAACGCGAAGGCAGTCGCCAACGCCATCCCGGGATAGGGTGTCTCGAAGAGCATGCGCATCTGTTCGACACGCACGTTCTCGCGTACAACTGGATCCATACCGAGAATGATCGCATGTCCCGCGCACCTCTGGTCGACGTCGGAGCGACCGGATTCACGTCCAGTTCTTCGCCCCTGTCCTCGCCGATGCGTTGGTGCTGGCAGCCGCGGCGGCAGGTCGTGCTTTCGCGTTCATGACCGCCGCGACACCCCACCAC
>JACZKT010000694.1 GCA_014859905.1 Rubrivivax sp. | reverse complement strand
ACACCAGGGCGGGCGGGAAGCGCGCGGCGCTGCAGTCCTCGCAGTGCTGCAGCACGAAGCGGCCTTCCTGCAAGGCCTGGTGGTACTGCGCGTCGGGCCCGGGGCCGTCGAAACGGGGGTCGGTGCTCATGGCTTCACTTGCCCTGCCACACCGGCTTGCGCTTCTCGGCGAAGGCGGCCGAGCCCTCGCGTGCGTCGGCCGAGCTGAAGATGTGCTCGGTCAGCGCGGCCTGGCGCTCCCACAGTTCGTCGGCCGGCCAGTCCTGCGACTCCACCACCACGCGCTTGCTCGCTGCCACCGACAGCGGGCCGTTGGCGGCGATGCTCTGCGCCAGCTTCTTCGCCTCGGCCAGCGCCTCGCCGGGTCGGGTCAGGCGGTTGATCAGGCCGCAGGCATGGGCGCGCGGCGCCGGGAACATGTCGCCGGTGAGGATGAGTTCCATCGCCACCCGGTAGGGCAGCTGGCGCGGCAGCCGCACCAGGCCGCCGGCCGTGGCGGCCAGGCCGCGCTTGACCTCGGGCACGCCGAACTGCGCATTTTCGGCCGCCACCACCAGGTCGCAGGCCAGCACCAGTTCGAAGCCGCCGGCCAGCGCATAGCCCTCGACAGCGGCAATCAATGGCTTCTTCGGCGGCTTCCTCGTCAATCCGCCGAAACCGCGGTCGGGCAGGCTGGGGCGTTCGCCGCGCAGGAAGCCCTTCAGGTCCATGCCGGCGCAGAAGCTGCTGCCGGCGCCGGTGAGGATGCCGATGCGCAGGTCGTCGCGTGCATCGAGTTCGTCCAGCGCCGCGGCGATGAGCCTGGCCGCGGCCAGCGTCATCGCATTGCGCGCCTCGGGGCGGTTGATGGTGATGGTCTGCACGCCGTCTTCGACGTCGACGAGCACTTCTTCGGTCATGGGGTGGATTCCTGTGGCAAGGGGTTCAGCGCGGCGCCATGCGCAGCGCGCCGTCGAGGCGGATGGTTTCGCCGTTGAGCATGGGATTGGCGACGATGTGCATCGCCAACTGCGCGAATTCGTCGGGTGTGCCCAGTCGCGCCGGGTGCGGTACCGAGGCGCTGAGCGTCTTGCGCGCTTCGGCCGAGACTCGCGCCAGCATCGGCGTGTCGAAGATGCCCGGGGCGATGGTGCAGACGCGGATGCCCTTGCTGGCGAGGTCGCGCGCCGCGACGATGGTCATGCCCACCACGCCGGCCTTGGACGAGGCATAGCCGATCTGCCCGATCTGCCCTTCGTAGGCCGCCACCGATGCCGTCAGCACGCAGACACCACGTTCGCCGTCTTCAGTGGCGCCGTTGCGCGCCATGCGCGTGGCGGCCAGGCGCAGCGTGTTGAAGGTGCCGATGAGGTTGATGCGCACGATGTCGGTGTAGGTCTCCAGCGAGCCCGGGTTGCCTTCCTTGTCGATCAGCCGCACCGGGCCGCCGCGGCCGGCGCAGTGCACCAGCACGCGAAAGTTGCCCAGCGATGCCGCCAGGTCGCAGGCAGCGGCCATGTCGGCCTCGCTGGTGACGTCGGCGGCGGCGAAGTGCGCCAGCGGTCCGAGTTCGCGCGCGATCTCGGCGCCGGCCGAGCTCGGCAGGTCGGCAATGACCACGCGCGCGCCGTCGACCAGCAGCCGTCGGGCCGAGGCCAGTCCCAGTCCCGACGCGCCGCCCGTGACGAGTGCCGTGATGTCCTGTGTCTTCATGCGGGGTGCTCCACGCCAGTGAGGTCTGGCACCGTATGCTACATACCAATCGGTATCTATGCAACTGGTGACAAGCTCGGTGGGGATACCATTTGTCGCCGTTGCTAGGGCAATTACCTAGCATCTGGGGCAAAGACATGGATTGACCACAGGACATACGGAGTGGTATGTTTCGCCTCCGAACTGTGTAACCCGGGGCGAGACGCCTCGACAACATGCTGGAGAGACAAACCATGAAGCTGATCCGCACTTTCCTCGCCGTCGCGGCGCTGGCCCTCGCCGGCGGCGCCATGGCCCAGGCCACCGTCAAGGTGGGCACGATCTTCCCGCTCTCCGGCGGCGCCGGGCCGCAGGGCCAGCACGTCACGCAGGCCATCACGGCGATGGCGGCCGTCATCAACGAAAGCGGCGGCGTGCTGGGGCGCAAGATCGAACTCGTCTCGCGCGATGACGAGTCCACGCCGGCGGTGGGCGTCTCGCGTGCCACCGAGCTGGCGAGCGCCGGCGTGGCCGTCGTCATCGAGGGCTGGAACAGCCCGGTGACGCTGGCCATGCAGCCGGTGCTGGCGCGCGCCGGCATCCTGGACATCACCGCCATCAGCAAGGCCGATCCCATCCTCTCGGGCGAGGGCAACCCGCTGGCGATCCGGCTCAACAGCTCGAACTCGCAGGACGGCGCCGTGATCGCGAAATACATCGCCAACGTCGCCAAGGCCAGACGTGTCGCCTTCCTGACGCAGAACGACGCCTACGGCAACGGCGCGCAGGCCTCCATCGAGGTCGAGCTGAAGAAGCTGGGTCATGCCTACGAGAAGGTGGCCGAGGAGAAGTTCCCGTTCACGCAGGCCGACTTCCGGGTTGCCATCACCAACGTGCGTGCCGCCAACCCCGAGGTCACGGTGGCGATCAACGCCAACGAGGGCCTGGGCATGCCGGCCACCATCCGCCAGGCGCGTCAGAGCCGCCTGCCGGGCCAGCTCGTGGCGGCCGTGGGCACGGTGGCGCCCAGCGTCATCGAGGTGGCGGGCGAAGCCGCCAACGGCCTCGTCGGCGCCGACATCTATTTCCCCGACGTCGAGCCCTTCGCCTCGAGCGCGGCCAACCTGCGCTTCATCGCGAAGACGCAGGAAATGTTCAAGTACACGCCCGACAAGTTCATGGCCCTGGGCGCCACGGCGCTGCAGGTGTGGGCGATGGCCGCCAACGAGCTGAAGACGCTGGACCGCGAGGCCATCGCCAAGCGCATCCGTGGCGGCAGCTTCAAGAACACCATCATGGGCGACGTCAGCTTCGAGCCCAACGGCCAGCTCGGCAGCAAGCACTACCTGTTCACGGTGCAGGGCGGCAAGATCGTCGTGCAGAAGTGAGCCCGGGCACGACGCGATGAACACCTCCCGCAGCCCCGCGCTGCGTGTCGAGAGCCTGGACGTGCGCTACGGTGCGCTGGTGGCGCTCCACGGTGTCAGCTGGGAGGTGCATGCCGGCGAACTGCTCGGCATCATCGGTCCCAACGGCGCCGGCAAGAGCAGCTGCTACGACGCGGTGACGGCCCTCGTGCGCCGCGGCGGACGCGTGACGCTGCAGGGCCGCGACGTGACCGCGGTACCGCCCCACGGCCTGGCGGCGCTGGGCATGAAGCGGGCGTTCCAGCAGAACGCCTTCTTCGACGACCTCAGCGTGCTCGACAACCTGGTGGCGGTGCTAGGGCAGCGCGCGCACGCCGGGCTGCTGGGCAGCGTGTTCAACCCGGTGGGTGCGGCACGCCGGCGCGCCGAGGCCGGCGCCTTCGCGACGCAGCAGTTGCTGCGTTTCGGCGTGCCCGCGGTCTACCACGACATGAGCCCGAAGGAGATCCCCTACGGCGTGCAACGCATGCTGTCGATCGCGCTGGCCTACGGGGATGGCGCCACCGTGCTGCTGCTCGACGAGCCCGCAGCCGGCCTCGGCGGCGAAGACATGGCGGGCCTGGTGCGCCTGCTGGGCGAACTGAAGGCAGAAGGCGTGGCGCTGGTGGTCATCGAACACCACATGGACCTCATCATGGCCGTGGCCGACCGCATCTGCGTGCTCGACCTCGGCCGCCAGCTGGCCTACGACACACCGGCCACGGTGCAGGCCGACCCACGCGTGCTGGAAGCCTACCTGGGGAAGGCGGCATGACGGCGGCGGTATTGCAGGCGCGTGGCCTGCAGGTGGCCTATGAAGGCAACCGCGCGCTGGAAGTGGCGGCGCTGCAGGTGGGCTGCGGCGAGGTCGTCGGTGTCGTCGGGGCCAACGGTGCCGGCAAGTCGACGCTTGTCAACGCACTGGCCGGTTGGTCGCGCGGTACGCCGCGCGTCAGCGGCGAAGTCACGCTGGACGGCCAGCGCATCGACAGCTGGGCGCCGCACCAACGCATCCGCGCCGGGCTGGCGCTGGTGCCCGAAGGCCGCCTGGTCTTCGGCCGCATGTCGGTGGAAGAGAACCTGTGCACGGCCTTCGCGCCGGCCGAAGGCCCGGGGCGGCATGTCTACAGCCGCGACGAGATCTACGAACTCTTCCCGCGCCTGAAGGAACGCCGCCGGCACTGGGGCATGCAGCTCTCCGGTGGCGAGCGGCAGATGCTGGGCATCGGTCGCGCGCTGATGATGGGCCCTCAGCTGCTGCTGCTGGACGAACCCTCGATCGGCCTGGCGCCCAAGCTCGTATCGCAGGTGCTCACCACCCTGCGCACGCTGGCGGGCAAGGGTTTGTCGATCCTGCTCGTGGAACAGAACGTGCGCGCTGCCATCGAGGTGGTGGACCGGCTGGTGCTGCTGGAGCGCGGCCGCGTCGTGCTGGAAGGACCGGCGGCCCAGGTCGGCAACGACCCGCGCATTTCGGAAGCGTATCTCGGGGCACAAGCATGAGAGTGCAGGCTCTGCCACGCGCTCATTCCCTCGCGGAGGGACGGCGCGCAGCGCCCATGGAGCACACATGAACCTGACGCAACAAGTCATCAACGGCCTCGTGCTGGGCCATGCCTATGCGCTCGTGGCCATCGGCTGGACGCTGCTGCTGGGCGTGGCCCGGCTCGTCAATTTTGGTCATGGCCAGATGTACATGCTGGGCGCCTTCGTCACCTGGTGGGCGGTGGCCAAGGCCGGTGTGCCCTACCTGCTGGCGGTGCCGACCGCGATGGTCGTGGGTGGCGCCTTCGGTCTGGTGATGCAGCGCGTGATGCTGAAGGCCACCTTCGAGCAGAACCTGGTGTCGATCATGATCATGACGCTGGGCTTCGGCTACGTGCTGCATGGCGGCGCGGCGCTGGTGTTCGGCTCCACCGGGCAGATCCTGGAAACCAGCCTGTCGCGCCACGAGATCAATTTCGGCGACCTCTGGTTCACGGGCCAGGACCTGGCCATCGTCGTGGCCGCCATCGTCGTCTTCATCAGCCTGAAGTGGGTGCTGGACGGCACGCGTGTCGGACGTCTCGTGCGCATGGTGGCCGAGGACCCGAAGCTGGCCCAGCTGGCCGGCGTCAACGTGCGCCGCGTCTACTACGGCGTCTTCGCCTTCGAGGGTGCGGCGGTGGCCTTCGCCGCCGGCATGGTGGCGCCGCGCACGCCCATCCTCACGTCGATGGGCTTCGAGGAAGTGATCATGACCTTCGTCGTCGTCGTCTTCGGCGGCATCGGCAGCGTCAAGGGTAGTTATGTCGCCGGTGTCGCGCTGGGCCTGTTCACGGCATTGTTCGGCGCCCTGGTGTCGCCGGCCTACACCACGGCGGCGGCCTTCCTCGTGCTGATCGCATTGCTGGTGCTGCGACCCGGCGGCCTGAGTGCCGGCGTGGCAGGGGCACATTGACATGAACCACCCCCAAACCGGCTTCGCCGCCGCCCCCTCGAGGGGGCACCGCCAGCAGTCCTACAAGGCCGGTGCCGCGGCGGCCGCCTGGCCGCCCCGGCGCGTCCGTCGTGGGTGCCGCGCCGGCGCTCGGGAACTCTGACATGCCCAATCCCAAGCTCCGCGACATCGCGCTGCCGCTGGTCGGCGTGGCGGTCTTCGCCGCCCCCGCCGCATTCGGCGGCAGTGGCGCCGTCCACAGCGCCGCAGTGCTGATCGCCATCTTCGCGGTCATGGCCTACGGCCTGGATGTCGTCGTCTCCGACCTCGGCGAGGTCAGCCTCGCGCACACCGTCTTCTTCGCCGCCGGCAGCTACACCACGGCGATGCTGTCCACGCGTGCCGGCTTCGACGGCTGGGGCACGCTCGCCGGCACCATCCTGGTGGCGCTGCTGCTGGCGCTGCTGATCGGGCTGGTGACGCTGCGCCTGCGCGAGTTCGTCTTCTCGCTCGTCACCTACGCCGTGGGCGTGGTGGCGGTGACGCTGGCGTCGAACTGGCAGTTCCTGGGCGGCTCTGACGGTCTGCGCGGCATCCCGCAGCTGGACCTGTCGATCGGCGGCCTCGTGTTGACGGCGCGCAACGACCAGGAGCTGTGGCCCTACGCCTTTGCGCTGCTCGTGATCACCGTCTACCTGGTCGACCGCTTCCGCCATTCGCGCCTGGGCGCCGCGGCCATCATGACGCACCTGAACCCGCGCCTGGCCACCATGGGCGGCATCGACCCGGCGCGTGTGCGGCTGCAGGTCTTCCTGTTCTCGGCGCCCATCAGCGCCGCCGCCGGCTGGCTCTACGCCTACCAGCGCGCCTACGTCAGCGCCGACGTGCTGGAGGCCTACTTCCTGATCCTCATGCTCACCGCCGTCGTGCTGGTGGGCCGGCGCCAGCTGCTGGGCCCGCTGTTCGCCACGGCGCTGATCCTGACGCAGGAGAAATTCTTCTCGCTCGGCGGCTACGTCGACAAGATCATCCTCGGCAGCGTGCTCGTCCTCATCCTCGGGTTCTTCCCGCAGGGTCTGATGGGACTGGTGCGGCCACTGCAGCAGCTTTTGCGCCGCGGCAAGCCGCGGCGCCCGATCACCGCCGGCACGCCGGCCCCCACACCCCGAGTTGGAGAACCGAAGTGACCGTCATCTGGCAACCCCCCCTGGACACCGACGCCCGGCGCTGGCAAGCCCTGGCCGAACAATTGGGCCGCGAGCATTGCGCGCCGCTGGCGGCCGAACTCGACCGCGACCAGCGCTACCCCTGGGAGACCATCGCCAAGCTGGTGGAACACAAGTTCACCGGCCTCTTCCTGCCGACGCAATGGGGCGGCGAGGGCGCCAGCCTGACGGCCACGGTGGCGGCGGTGGAAACGCTGGGCGCGCATTGCGCGTCGACCGCGGCCATCATGTGCGCCTACCAGCTCGGTGCCTTCCCGCTGCTGCTGGCCGGTACCGACGCACAGAAGGACTTCTACCTGCGCGAGATGGCCCAGGGCCGCGCCACCAGCTTCGCGCTGAGCGAACGCATCGCCGGCTCGGACGCGGCGGCCATCGAGGCCACGGCTGTGCGCGAAGGCGACGGCTGGCGGCTGCAGGGCGAGAAGTACTGGATCGGCAACGGCGGCGCCTCGCGCTACTACGTCGCCTTCGCCAAGACCGACCCCGCCGCCGGCGGCCGCGGCATCAGCGCCTTCATGGTCGACAAGGAGCAGCCGGGTGCCGTGATCGACGAGCTCAACGACAAGATGGGCATCCGCGGCACGCAGACCTCGAACCTCAAGCTGGACCTGGTGGTGCCCGACAGCGCGCGCGTCGGCGAGCTGAACCGCGCGTTGCGGCTGGCGCTGCAGACGCTGAACGTCGGCCGCATCATGGTCTCGGCCCAATGTCTGGGGCTGGCGCTGGCCTGCTACCGCGAGGCCTCGGCGCGCGCGGTGCAGCGCAAGACCTTCGGTGCGCCGATCATCGACAACCAGGGCATCGGCTTCGTGCTCGCCGACATGGCCACCGAGATCTCGGCCGCCCGCATGATGCTGTACCAGGCCGCCGCCGCCTACGACCGCGGTGAGGACGTCTCCAACCTCGGCGCCATGGCCAAGCTTTTCACGTCCGAGGTCTCGCACCGGGCCGCGGACAATGCGGTGCAGATCTGGGGCGGGCTGGGCTATTGCAAGCCGACGGTGGCCGAACGGCTGTACCGCGACCAGCGCATCCTCGAGATCTACGAAGGCGCCTCCGAAATCCAGCGGCTCGTGCTCGCACGCGCCGTGCGCAAGGAGGCCGAAGAACGGGGCTGAGCACCCACGAACCCGAGGCATTCCCGACCATGTCCGAAGCGGCCACCAGCAAACCCGCCAGCAACGAGTCGCGCGAGGAAATCCTGCGCGCCGCCGCCGAACTCTTCATGGAGTTCGGCTACGCCGCCACCTCCATCGACGCGGTGGCTGAAAGACTGGGGGCCACCAAGGGCCGCATCTACCACCACTATGCGAGCAAGGCCGACCTCTTCTTCGACGTCCAGGTGGCGGCGATGACGCGGCTGAGCGAAGAGGTCGAGCCGATCGCGCGCGGTGGCGGCAGCGCCATCGCGCGGCTGTCGGCGATGGCGCTGCGGCACACGCAGATCATCCTGACCGAACTGCCGATGCAGAAGGTGGCGGTGCAGGGACTGGAGCGGCACCTGCTCGGCGCGTCGGCGGCAACCAAGCGCCTGCGCTCGGTGGTGAAGATGCGCGACGACTATGAGGCGCTGTTCGCCGAGGTCATCGACGAGGGCATGCGCGAAGGCGTCTTCGCCGACCTGCCGGTCAAGCTCGCCACCAAACCATTTTTCGGCGCGCTGAACTGGGCCACCGTCTGGTTCAGCCAGCGCCGCCTGCAGAGCGCCGAAGCCATCGACGACATCGCCCATGCGCTGGCAGCGTTCGCGCTGCGCGGCCTCCTGAAAGTCTCCCCCCATGAAGCAGCAGCCCAAAGCCCCACACTCCGCGACGATCTGGGATGAGGTCGAGACCTGGTCGCGCGACCGCCTCGAGAGTTTCCAGCTCGATGCGCTGCGCCACCAACTCGCCCGCGTGCAGCGCACGAGCACGTACTACCAGCGCATCTTCGCCGACGCCGGATTCCAGCCCGGCGACCTGAAGAGCTTCGCCGACCTGCGCCGGCTGCCCTTCACGCGCAAGTCCGACTATGTCGCCGGCCTCGAGGCCGAGCCCCCCTTCGGCAGCCTGGCTGCGGTGGCGCCCGGCGAGGCGGTGCGTGTGCACTTCAGCTCCGGCACAACCGCACGGCCGGCACCGGTGCTGTGGACGCAGGCCGACATCGAGCGCTGGGCCGACCTCTACGCACGCTACCTCTATGCGCAGGGCCTGCGCCGCGGCGACATTTTCCAGTGCATGTTCAACTACGCCTGGTTCGTCGGCGGCCTCGGCGCGACACTGGCAGCGCAGCACCTGGGCGCGCTGGTAATCCCGGCATCCTCGGGCGACACCGAGCGCCAGATCGAGACCCTCTTCCAGTACGGCAGCCACTGCGTCATCGGCACGCCGTCGTTCATGGCCCACGTGGCCGAGGCGGCCGAGAGGATGGGCCGCGACCTCACGCGGTCGAAGGTGAAGATGGTTTGCGTCGGCGGCGAGCCCGGCGCCAGCATTCCCGGCACGCGCGAGAAGCTCGAACGCGCCTGGGGTGCCAGGATGTTCGACTGCTACGGCGCGCTGGAGTGCCAGCCCATCGGCTGGGACACGGCGCTTCAGCTCGGCCCCACGCTGGCCGAGGACTTCATCTACGTGGAGGTGCTGCACCCCGACACGCACGAGCCGGTGGCCGACGGCGAGCGCGGTGTGCTCGTGCTGACGCACCTGGACAAGCAGGCCTGCCCGCTGGTGCGCTGGTGGACCGGTGACATGGTGGTGTGCGACCGCAGCGTCGCTCCCGACGGCCGCACGCACGCGCGGCTGAAGGGCGGAGTGCTGGGCCGCGCCGACGACATGCTGATCATCCGCGGCGTCAACCTCTTTCCCACCGCGGTGGAAGATATCGTGCGCGGCTTCCCCGGGCTGAGCAACGAATATGTGCTCGTCATCGACAGCAGCGTGAAGGACCCGAAGACCGGTTTCCTCACCGGCGTGAAGCTGCGCGTCGAGCCCGACGCGACGGCCACGCCCGACATCGGCGAACGCCTGTCGCAACGGCTGCGCGAAAAGCTGCAGGTGCGCTTCCACGTCGAGGTGGTGGCCGTCGGCACGCTGCCGCGCACGGTGCACAAGGCCAAACGCGTGGTCCACGAGTGAGCCGCTGATGCCGCCACGCCCGCTGCACGGCAAGCGTGTCGTCGACCTCTCGCAGTTCATCGCCGGGCCGACGGCGGCGATGCTGCTGGCCGACTTCGGCGCCGAGGTGACGAAGATCGAGTCGCCCGCCGGCGACGGTGCACGAACCTTGCCGGGCAACGGCTTCGGCAGCTACTACGCCCGCAGCTTCAACACCGGCAAGCACAGCCGGGTGCTCGACCTGCGCGACGCCGCTGACCGTGCCACTTTCGACACCCTGCTGGCCGGGGCCGACGCCTTCGTCTGCAATCTCGCCCCACCGTCTCTGAAGAGCCTGGGACTCGACGGCCCGACATTGCGTGCCCGTTTCCCGCAGCTCGTGATCACGCTCGTCTCGGGGTATGGCCAGCAGGACGACCGGCCGTGCATGGACACGGTCGCGCAATGCGAGTCGGGCTTCGCGCTGCTCAACGGAGACGAAGACGGCGCGCCGCGGCTGTCCACCGGCTGGCCGGTCGACATGTTCACCGGCCTCCATGCCGGCATCGCGTGTGCGATGGCGATGCTGGATCCCGCGCGCGGCGGCTGCCTGGTCGACGTCTCGATGATGGAAGTGGCGGCGGCCATGCTGCTCGGCCCGTCGGTGCTGACGATGGCCGAAGGCGATGCGCTGGCGCCGCCCGCGGGAAACCGCGACCGCGCGTCGGCGCCTTCCAGCATCTACCGCTGCGCCGACGGTCACGTCTACATCCTCGGCGGGCTGCAGACCTATTGGGCCAGGCTGCACCCGCTGGTCGGCGGGCCCGACGCGCTGATCGCCGAGCGCATCGCGCGTGCCGCCGAATTCGACGCCCGCGTCGAAGCCTGGACGCTGCCGCAGCGCCGCGACGCTGTGCTCGCA
>JACZKT010000693.1 GCA_014859905.1 Rubrivivax sp. | reverse complement strand
CCATGGTCGCCGCCGCCGCGCCCGCGCCCACGGCGGCGGCGACCATGGCCTTGTTGACGGTGGGCACGCACGTGAACAAGGCCTGCACGCCGGCCGGCACGCCGTCGAAGCGCCAGCCGCTACTCGCCACCCACTGCCCGTCGTGCGTCAGGCCGACCTGTGCGATACGGTCCGCCACATGCACCGGGTAGCGCCCGCCCAGCAGCCGGAAGATGGCCAGGGCGCCCGGTGGTTCGTGCGAGAACGTCCCCTGCAGCATCAGCACCGGGCAATGGTCGGCCAGCCGCCACACCTGCCGGGCCAGGCGCTCGGCTGAAGGCGAGTGCAGGTCGAGCGCATGGTCGGTGGCGTCGCCCGACAGCACGGCGGCTTGTGCACCCAGCGCGATGGCCCGGTCCACGGCGGCGCCGAAACAGCGGTCGGCCTCGGCCAGATTCTTCGGCCCGTAGTGCAGGTCAGAGCAATGTGCGATGCGGATCATGCCGGTCTCCCTGCAGACTCGGCCCGCAACTCGCTCTCGACCTTGTCGAGGTAGCCCGCCGGGTCGTTACGGTAGCGCTCCATTTCGTCCCAGGCCCGGGATCGCCCCTGCGGGTTGATCTTCCAGCCAGGACCCCATCGAAGGTCGGCATAGGCGGTGTAGCGGGGCGGATCAATTCCACAGGCCTGAGCGCGCGACAGCAGTTCCTCCAGCGAGGGGCGCCCATGACGCGCCGGCTGCTCCGGCGCGACGTGCCCAGCGGCCGAGGCTGCGCGAGCGGGCCGTTCCTCGGGCAAGGCAACGTCGTCGCCGACAGGTTCGACCACCGTCGGCCCGCTGAGGATCTGCTTCGCGAGTTGGGCCTGCACCAGCGCCGTCTCGTCGTCCTCGCGGTCCCGCAGCAACGCGGTCACGTCCACCGGCGCTTCCAATTCGATGATCCACTGCGGCACCCTCACCGGCCGCCCTTGCTCGTCGATGTGCGCCACTTCGACCAGCTTCTTGCTCAGATAGAACGGCGTGCGTTGCCGATCCAGAAACCCCGAGAGGCGCCCGCCGCGCAGGAAGGCGATGGTCTCGAACTTCTGGATTGCCGAGTTCATCGCGTAGAAGCTGCGCGTGTGCAACTCGAAGGCGCTGATCGACCGGATGCCGGGGACGAAGAACAGGAAGCGCCCGCTGAGGTTGCACTGCCGCTGCTGGTACTCGGGGCAGGCTTCGGGGTCGCACATGCCCGCGTTGGCGTCGCGCGCCACCGTCTTACGGCCACCAAAGACGCGGATGACACGCTTGCCGGTGTCGTCGAAAGGCACCGGCGCATGGGTCTTGCAAAGGCGCACCCTGCCATCGGGCGAGTATTCCGACCAGTAGCGCTTTTCGTTCGCGCCCCAGGCCGACAGTTCGTGCGGCATCACCACTTGCCAGTGGTCCGATGGGAACACCACCGGGAAGCGATAGAGCCGGTGGCCGTCGCCGCGGTCTTCGCCGAAGGCATCCAGAATCTGGCGCGCGATTTCCGGGTTGGAGAAGTCCTGTCCGCGCACGGTGAACCAGGGCACGTTCTTCGGCACCAGCGGCGTCTTGATCCGTGGCAACGCGGCAACCAGCGCTTGCTCGATCTCGTCAAACGACTGACCCGCCGCAACGCCCTGCTCGTAGATCGCGCGCGCCTGGGGGTTCTCGGCGGCGGTTCGGCTCAAGGTCTTGGTGCCCGCGCGAATCTTGCCGCCGGTCGGTATGCGGGCCGGGCCTTGGCCGAGCACGGTGGCCGGCACGGCTTCGCTGCTGCGGTGGCTGACGATGGATTGCGTCATCTGTGGGCTCCTCATGGTTGACGGGGTGTTTCCGCGTTCATCGTCTCGCCGACTTGCGGCGCGTCAACCCGCCTCCCCTGCCACCCTCGCGCATGACTCACCACTGACTTGCAGCCCTTGCGGCACTCCGTGCGTGCGCGGCGTTATCGCCCTGCCGCGAACTCCGGCAGTGCCGGCATGGGCTGATCGGTGGACCACACCCACGCCCCATCTCCAAGCTTGGAGATCGCTTGCTCCTTGTCCACACGGGCCCTCGGCGCCATGAAGGCACTGACGACATGCAGGGGCACGGGCTTCAGCCCCATGTCCAGCAACAACGCATTCGGGAACGCGCCGGCCGTCGGGGCGTCGTAGCGCAAGGGCTTGGCAAACCGCCGCCCCTGCTCGACCAGGGCATGCACCAGCTGCAGCTCGTGAATTGCGTCGATCGGGATCCAGTGCTCGCTGGTCATCATCAGGCTGGCAGCGTCGATCTCATAGGTGTACTCGCGCCGAGCTCGGACCAGTGCGGCGAGCATCAGGCGCACCTTGTGGCCGGTGTCCGCATCCCTTGCTTCGAACATCGGGGCGAACACCTTCTCGATCCTCGCCCAGGCCTTGCCGTCAATCAGCAGCGGCGCGTCGGGCATGTGTTTGATCCAGACCCGGTAGCCACCCACTGTCGCTTCGCTGCCTTTGAACTCGCCCAGCACCACGGCCAGCGGGCTGTTGCCATCGTGGGGTCGCAGCACCGCCAGCTTCTCGCGACGCCGCTGCGCCGCATCGGACTTGGTAGCCTCGCTGAAGGGCTCGGGCACGTACAGGCGCTCGGTCAAGGCCACGCCCTTCACCGAGACGTCCTCGGCGGCTTCCAGCAGGTACTTGTGAAGAACGCCCTGGTTGCGCTTGCCTTCCATTGCCGGGCTCCAGCGGTTGAAGCCGGCACGCTCGAACAGGAAGTGCATCAGCGCCCGCAGGCTCATCCGACGCCGGGTCACGCCCACTTCGGACTCCACGTCGCTTTCGCCGCGCGAGACGCCACGCCCCGTCGTTCGGGTCCACGGAAAATCGACGCGCAGGTCAACACAGCCCGCAGCGGTTTCAAGGACCGCTTCGCCGATCAATTCCCCCAACCCTGATTGCTGCGACTCGGGCTCGTACGACGGACAGCTTGCATGGTGTCGGCTGCCCGTGTCCGGCATGCGCTTCACCAGGAACTGCCGATGGCGCGCTACGTACATCTCGACGCCGCCGGGCACGCACAGGCAGCGTGGCCGTTCTGGCGTGTCGTGGACTCGGGCCAGCACCTGTTGAAGCTGCGCGTCGTCCGCGGTCAACACGCGCCCCAGGATGGAGAAGCGTTGGATGTCCACAGACGTTCGACCTCCCTGGTGCTTCAGACCAGGTCGTGCACCAGCTCAGACATTGCTGGCCGGCGCTTCGGGAACAGGTCGCGCACGGCGCTGCGGCCACTGATGCCCAGCAGCACGCCGACCTGCTCTTCGTCCGCACCGCGTTCGTACAGCCGGGCGGCGACGGTGTGCCGCGCGGACAGCGGCGTCACGTCGCGCAGATCGGCGTAGCGAAACAGCTTGCGATAGGCTTCCAGGATGGGGCGGCACAGGTAGCGGCGCTGCCCATCCGCGCCAAACGCCTTGATGGCAAAGCCGAGCCCGGCCGGCGACAGGAAAAGGCAACTGTGCGGGTCCAGCCCGCGGTAGCCGCTGCCCGTGGTCACGCCCTGGCCCTGCTCGACGCGCTCGCTCAGGTAGGCCGCGAGCGCGTCGTCCAGCCGGGTGCTGGTGAAGTAAAGCGGGCGCGGTTTGCCGGTGATCGCGGCCTCGGCCCGCAGCTCCGATGCGCGGCGCACGCTGCCGTCCGTGCCGAGGTAGTCGCGCACCTCGATCCGGGCAATCTCCAAGGGGCGCGCGCCGGTCGCAAACAGCATGTAGAACATCGACTGGTCGTGCCAGGGCCGGGCACTGCGCCCCTTGATCCGCTGCGCCGCCTGCGTGATCTCATCGCTGGCAACCACCCGGTGGTGGCGCGGGCCGAACGGCGCCGGCGGCTCGAAGCCGGCCAGCGCCACCAGGATCGCTGCGCGGTGCTGGCGCAGCCGCTGCACAAAGGCCACGCCGTCGGCGTTCAGCCCCTCGATGCCGACCTCTTTGCTCAAGCGCGCGGCAATGGCCTTGATGCGGCGTTCGACGGCCGTGCGCGTCACGCCGAAGCGCGAGGCCACGGCGTCATAGGTGGCGCCATCGACCACGGCCTTCAACATCTCGACGGCTTGCGCGGCGTTCTCGTTGCCCCGCTCGGGCTCTTGATCGGCTGGCATGGCCTGCCCTCCTGACTGCGGCTCTCCGCGGTTGCGATGCACGCATGCTCGACCGCCCGTCGTCGCGCCGCCAGCGGCAATCGCCGGCAAAGACACGGGGTTTCGGGATCGGTGGCGCGTAGGTCTTTCGCGGACGGGTGACTGGGCTGCGGGTCCGGCGAACAGTTCGCCGTTGCCATCGCCGTTGCCATCGCGATCGGCGCCACCGCGCCAGCGCTTTTGCATGGCGAGTCGGCACGCCACCGACGAGCGCGGGCGGCCCACGCACACACTGCCGGTGCATCTTGGCTCCGGCCAAAGCGCGCTCATCCGAGCGCTCCTGAATCTGTTCAGGCGTTGCGGTCGTCACCCGCCTTCTTCGAGTGCGCGGCCACCGCGCACCACCGAAAGCATCGGGGCATGGCCCTGAGCTGAGCTTGCCGCCTGTCGTCGCCTGACGCCTGGCCACGGGTCGACCGCGACCCCTTCATGCCATCCCACCCACGGGGAGCACGTCTCCCCGCTGCGGGTGGGCGTGTCTTCCCAATTCACTTGGAGAACACACCCATGGCCCGCTTCACCGCGCCTTCCATGTGGCTGCCCGGGTTCGACCCCGAACCCGTGGAGACCACCGAGTCACCGAATTCAATCCTTGAGATGCCCCTGCAGGCTGCCGATGTGTCGGTGACTGCTAGCGACGAATTGGCCGACACGTCCATCGCGACGACGCAACACGCCCACTGGCGCGTCGCAGGAACCGGCGCCGAGTCCGCACCGCGTGCAGTGTGGCCGTCGCTGCAACAGCCCGACCTGGACGAGCTGGGTGGCGCCGCCACCAAGTTCGATGCGAACCTGGCGGCCATTGCCACGCTGCGGCACGTTGAATGCCAGGACAGGCCACCCTACACGGCCGAGCGCGGCAGGCTCGTGCGCTACACCGGTTGGGGCGGCCTTCCGGCCAGCTTCAACTGCGAAAGCGACGACAAGGCCTGGGCCCGACGCGCCACGCAACTGCGCGGCCTGCTGACCGACGATGAGTACGAGTCCGCCCGGGCCTCGGTAAACAACAGCCACTACACCCCGATCCATGTGATCGAGGCGATGTGGCAGGCCATCGAACGCTTCGGCTTTAGCGGCGGTCGCGTCCTCGAACCCGCCGCCGGCATTGGCCACTTCATCGGTGCGATGCCACGCAGCATGGCCGAGACCAGCCAGGTCACGGCCATCGAGATCGACCGGCTGTCGGGACAGATGCTCAATGCGCTTTACGCGCCCGGCAGCGTCGATGTGCGCATCGCGCCGTTCGAGAAGACGCCGCTGCCTGACAACTGGTTCGACCTCGTGATCGGCAACGTGCCCTTCGGCAAGTACAAGGTCGCCGACCTGAGCAACCGGGCCTACGCCCGATTCAGCATCCACAACTACTTCTTCGGTCGCGCACTGGACCTGGTGCGACCCGGCGGGTTGGTGTGCTTCATCACCACCAGCTACACGATGGATGCCGTGGACGACGCGGCGCGCCAGTACATCGGTGCGCAGGCCCACCTGCTGGGTGCCATCCGGTTGCCCCAAGGCGCCTTTGCCGGCATCGCGTCCACCGACGTGCAGACCGACATCCTGTTCCTGCGCAAGCGGGAGCCGGCGGAAGCGGTCGGCAGCGAATGGCTGAAGCTGTCCATCGTGCCCGAGGCCTTGCGCCATCCGCACTGCCACGAGCGGTGTCTGCAAATCAATGCCTGGTACGCCAGTCACCCGGAGTTCTGCATCGGCAGCATCCGGACCCAGAGCAATGGCTACGAAGCCGTACCCACCGCCGTGTTCGAAGGCGACCTGGTCGCGGCCCTGCCGGAGCGAATTGCTCTGCTGCCGACGGGCGTGTACCGGGCGGCGGTGGCCGACAAAAGCGCTGCCCTCCCCAAGCTGCCATCCAGCACCGGCGCCAGGCCTGGGAGCTACCGCCTTCACCACGGGCGGGTGCACCGGGTCGAGGGCGCGGAGATGGTCGATGTACATGACCAGCTCAACGGCACACAGTGTTCGCGAATCGTCGGCATGTGCGCCATCCGCGACCTTGCCAGGGCACTCCTCGATGCCCAGTTGAGAGACGAGATCGACAGCCAGATCGCGCACATGCGAGCCCTGCTCAATGGCAGCTATGACCGCTATGTCGCAAGGCACGGCTGCCTGTCCACTCGGGCCAACGCGCTGGCCTTCCGGCGCGACCCGGACTACCCGCTGCTGCTGTCGCTGGAGCACTACGACGAAGAGTCGGACCGGGCGAGCAAGGCGGCACTGTTCACGCGGCGCACCCTGGCGCGCGTGGTCGAACCAACCGTCGCGGGCGAACCGACCGAGGCGCTTGCCGCATCAATGCAGTGGCGCGGGCGGGTCGAGCCGGCCTACATGGCGCGGCTGCTGTCGGCGCCCGAACAAGCAGTGCTGGACGCGCTGGCCGAAGCCGGCCAGGTGTTCCTGGACCCGGCTGACAGCCACTGGAAGACGGCCGACGACTACCTGTCGGGCAATGTCAAGGAGAAGCTGAAGCAGGCGGTGCTGTCTGGATCGAGTTGCCGCCGCAACATCGAGGCGCTGGAACAAGTCCAGCCGGACGACCTGCTGCCGGCCGCCATCGAGCCCCGTCTCGGAGCGGTCTGGATCCCGGCGGTCGAGGTCGAGACCTTCGTCCAGGAAGTTCTGGAGTTGAAAGATTGCGAAGTGGGCTACTCGGCGCAAGCCGGAGCCTGGTCGGTGCGCTACCGCGACTGGGACGCACGCCAGAACGTGAAGGTGACACAGGAGTTCGGCACCTCGCGCATGAACGCGATCGAACTGGTGCAGTGCGCGCTGAACGTGCAGGTGCCGACGGTGCGCGACCGCGACCCGGAGACCGACAAGTACATCGTCAACCCCGACGAGACCCTGGCAGCCCGCGAGAAGCTGGGCCTGATCAAGGAGCGGTTCGCGCTCTGGGCCTTCGACGATGCGACGCGACGCGAGAAGCTCTGCCGCATCTACAACGATCTGTTCAACGCCACCCGGCAGAGACAGTTCGATGGTGCGCACCTGAAGCTGCCGGGGTTCTCCCGCTGCTTCGAGCTGCACCCGCACCAGAAGGACGCCATCTGGCGCGTCGTGCAGTCCGGCAACACGGGGCTGTTCCACGTCGTCGGCGCCGACAAGACGGCGGTGTGCGTGGCGGCCGGCATGGAGTTGCGTCGGCTGGGCTTCGTCAACAAGCCCTGCCACGTGGTGCCGAACCACATGCTGGCGCAGTACACGGCCGAGTTCGTTCGGCTCTATCCGAACGCGGCGGTGCTGATGGCCGGCAAGGAAGACCTCGAAGGCGACCGCCGGCGGGAACTGGTGTCGCGCATCGCGACGGGAGATTGGGACGCGGTCGTCATCACGCACTCGAGCTTCGAGCGCATCAAGGTGTCACCGCAATTCACGGAGAAATTCATCAAGGACATCATCATGGAAATCGAGATGGCTGTACGGGCCGAGAGGAGCAACGACCGGGGCAACCGGATCGTCAAGCAACTCGAAGCCATGAAGAAGAACTGGGCGGTGCGGCTGGAGAAGCTGCTGGCCGACAAGAAGAAGAACGACCTCCTGACCTGGGAGCAACTCGGCATCGACTGCCTGTTCGTCGACGAAGCCCATCTGCACAAGAACCTGTACCGGTTCACGAAGATGACCCGCGTGGCGGGCCTGCCGATGACCAATTCGGAGCGCGCCTTCGATCTGTACCTGAAGACGCGCTACACGATGCGTCTTCATCAAAGTTCGCACGGGCACGCGCAACGCGGCGTGGTGTTCTCGACGGCGACACCGGTGGCCAACACCATGGCGGAGATCCACACGATGATGCGCTACCTGCAGCCGCGAAGGCTGGAGGAACTCGGGCTGCAGCAGTTCGATGCCTGGGCCGCCACCTTTGGCGAGAGCGTCACCGCGCTGGAGATCGCGCCGGACGGCAGCGGCTACCGCATGCACACCCGGTTTGCGCGTTTCATCAACGTGCCCGAGCTGATGGCGGTGTTCGGCGAGGTGGCCGACATCCGCACCGCGGAGATGCTGAAGCTGCCGGTGCCGCGGCTGCGCGGCGACAAACCGCGCATCGTGGCCTGCCCGGCCAGCAAGGCACTGAAGGCCTTCGTCCAGACCCTGGTGCAGCGCGCCGAGGCGGTTCGCAGCGGCCGCGTGAAGCCGCAGGACGACAACATGCTGGCGATCACCACCGACGGCCGCAAGGCGGCGCTGGACTTCCGCTTGGTGGCGCCGCAGGCACGGTTCGACGAGAGCGGCAAGGCGGCCGCCTGCCTTCGCGAGGTACTGGCGATCCGGGAGCGCAGCACGGCATTTCGCGGTGCGCAGTTGGTGTTCTGCGACATGTCGTCGCCCAAAGCAGGCCACGCTTTCAGCGTGTACGACGACTTGCGGGCCCGGTTGATCGAGGCAGGCGTCGAAGAGAAGGAGATCGCATTCGTGCACGACGCCGATACCGACATCCAGAAGGCAACGCTGTTCAAGGCGGTGCGCGAGGGCCGGGTCCGCGTGCTGCTCGGCTCGACGGCCAAGATGGGAATCGGCACCAATGTGCAGACCCGGCTGTGTGCCCTGCATCACCTCGATGCGCCCTGGCGTCCTTGCGACGTCGAGCAACGCGAGGGGCGAATCATGCGCCAGGGCAACGAGTGCGAGGACGTGGAGGTTTTCCGATACGTCACTGAAGGCAGCTTCGACAGCTACATGTGGCAGACGCTGGAGACCAAGGCGCGCTTCATCGCCCAGGTGATGAAGGGTGACAAGGGCATCCGCTCGCTGGAAGACGTGGAGCTGGCGGCGCTGTCGTACGCCGAAGTAAAGGCCTTGGCTTCGGGCAATCCGTTGGTCATCGAAAAGGCCGGCGTGGATGCGGACGTGGCCAGGCTGTCGACGCTGTTCTCGGTGTGGCGCAACCAGCGCTATGCCAACGAGAGCGAAGTGAGCCGGCTGCCGATGATGATCGAGGCGCAGCAGCGCAAGGTTGCGCTGTACGCCGAGGACGCGGCGCGCATCGAGCCGCAGACGCTGCAGTCGATGAGCGTGGAAGTGGCCGGGCGGCGCATCGCCGGACCCGACGCGGTGGGCGAGGCCTTGCGCGGCATCATCAAGACGACCAAGGATGAGCTGCGCGCGGGCGGCCGCGAGATCGAACAGATCGTCGGCCGGTTCGGCGGTTTCGAGCTGGGCGTGCAGGCCACGCGCGGTGAGGAGGTGCCCAGCCTGTACCTGTCGGGCGCGTGTCTGTACCCGGCCACGCCGTACCAGACCGGGCCGGCCCTGGTGGCGGCGCTGGTCGATCTGCTGGGGTCGATTCCGAAGCAACATGCTGCGGGCGAAGCCCAGTTGGAGGTCCGGCGCAAGCGGCTAGACGACATCCGGCTCGAACTCGAACGCCCGTTCGAGCATGAGGGCCGATTGCTGGAACTGCTGACCCGGCAGCGCGAGTTGCTCAAGCAACTGGACCTCGACAAAGACGAGGCCGGCACGGCCAAAGTCGATACTGAAGAACTGCGCGAAGCAGCTTGATTGATTTCACCCCCACGGCCGGAAGGCTGTGGGGGTTACTTTCCGCCCATCTGGTCACTGCGCGCGATCAGACCACTTCGCGCATCAGTTCGGGGATTTTCGGCCTCGGTCTCGGAAAGAGTTCGCGCACCGCGCTGCGAGCACTGATGCCCAGCAGTTGACCCACCTGTTCTTCGTCAGCCCCTCGTTCGTAGAGCCGCGAGGCCAGCGTCAAGCGGACCGACAGCGGCGTCACGTCGCGCAGCTCGGCGTAGCGGAACAGCTTGCGATAGGTCTCCAGGATCGGCCGGCACAGGTGGCGACGCTGACCGTCCTCGCCATACTGCGTGATCCTGAAGCCCTCACCCGTAGGCGACAGGAACAGCAGGCTGCGAGGGTCGAGCCCCCGGTAGGCAGTCGGTTCGCCAAGACCCAGCCCCCGCACAAGACGCTCCGACAGATACTGCTCCAGCACGGCATCCAGTCGTGTGCTGGTGAAGTACAGCGGCCGGGCTCGGCCGGAGATGGCTGCTTCGGCCCGCATCTCGGAGGCGACACGCACGCGGCCATCCGGGTTCAGGTAGTCGCGCACCTCCAGGCGGGCAATTTCCAGCGGGCGGGCGCCCGTTGCGAACAGCAGATAGAACAGCGCCTGGTCCTGCCAGGGCCGGCTACTGCGACCCTTGATGCGCTGGGCGGCACGGGCAATCTCTTCGTTGGACACGACGCGGCTCGCGCGCGGGCCGAACGGCGCCGCAGGATCGAAGTCGTCCAGCGCCGCCAGAATCGCTACGCGGTGCTGCCGCAGACGCTGAACGAACACGGTTGCGTCACGGTTCAGGCCTTCGATGCCTACACACTGGCTCAACTGCACCGCCACAGCCTTGATGCGGCGCTCGACTGCCGTGCGCGTCACGCCGGCCCTTGCAGCCACGGCGTCATACGTCTCGCCGTCGAGCACCAACTTCAGCATCTCGACCGATCGCTGTACTCCCGCGCCACGTCCAGGCCATCGTTCCTCTGCCGACATAGAGCACCTCCCGAAACCGCCTGTGTCCATCGCGGCAACTTGCGCTGAACCAAAGCACCCGACAAGCGCGAAGATGCGACCTCGGCTATCTCGGTGTAAAGCGCCGGCGCCCAATGATGTTCGCCGTCAGGGCCGGAGCACTTGCTCCGCTCCCTCTGATCTCGCCCAGCAGTTGCTCGACCGGGCATTGCCGCAGGGACCTCGCGAACGTTCGGTCGCACGCAACGGAAAAGGGAGTGCAATGCAATCTCCGCACTACAGTCGAAGCAGCACCCTGCCCTTCGAATTGAGCGCAGCGGTGTCGGCAAGGATGCGCGGCATCGGCGTCAGCACGATCTCGCGGTCCGCCTCGCGCAAGCGGCTCGCCATCATCTGTTCGCTCAAGGTTGCCTTTGCCCGTCCGAAGTAGCGCGCCACGGAGGCCGCTGAGCACAGCGCGTGCTCCATGGCCAGCCGGGCAACCAACGCGCGTCCGCGCGCGGCAGGTCCATCCACGCCATCATGCAGATCGGCCACGCCGCGCCCACCAAGTTTCGCGGTCACCCACTCCGACAACAGCCGCAGCGCCCCATGGACGCCATCCGTCCCCACTGCCGCGATCAGCGCCGCGGCTTCTGCATTGCGGACTTCCCGAGCCGCCAGCGGCTGCGGGCCGACGCCGCTCAGAGCGAGCGTCAGCCCGCGCGCCAGCTCCCAGGCCCGCCTTTCTGGGTCCGACGGCCGCTGGGAGATCCACGCGCGTAGCGCGGCCCGCGCGCCCGGCACCGTCGTCCCGAACATCTGCAGCAGTGGTCGCGCGTCGAAGCCCTCGGCCGGCCGCCTGCCCAGCGCGACGCGAAGCGCGCCGTCCGCGTGGTACGTCGGTCCGCGGCACAGGCCGAGCGCGACGGGGCGCCAGGCCAGCATGCGAACCTCACGCCGGAGCTCGAGCTCCGATTCGAACCGGTGGGCATGAAACGGCCCCGCCAGAACCGGACTCCGGATGGGCTGCGCCTCCCGGACCCACCGCGCCACGACGTTGCCGATGGCGCGCGCCAGGTCGCCGGGCCTGTCCCCGTCTTCAAGCCGCGCAACGAGGTGAATCTCCGTCGGCAACAGGCAGTAGTCAACCAGCACGCGCCCACGGCTCCGATGCGCGTCGATCAGGCGACCCCGGATTCGGCCACGCAACGAAGGAGCGGGAAAGAACTCGCGACCGACGGCGGCCTGCCAGCAGAGGTGCCACGTTGAAGGCACGCCATGGCCAGGTCGAAGATCGGGTTCGTGCTCCATTTGAGATAGACGCTTTGGCCATCACGATCCCTCACCACAGAGTTGCAACGCGCGGTTGCGCGGAAGCCAGCCGAGAAGTAAAAAGGCGAGCCTCTCCCGGCCTTGAAATAGAGCGCGCACGCGAGTCCATGTATGGCGCCAGGCTCGATCCGCGCACCCGGTTGTTGCCCACGTCCGAGACGCAAGACCGAATGCCAGCAGAGCTGTATGGCCTGTCTTCCAAAGCGCACTGACCGGCAACCTGCCCTCTGACGGCGGACTTCATCCAGCACCGAACGCGACACGTCACCTGTGCGCAGGCCTTGCTGGGAGTTTGCTGGCGCCCCTACCGTGACAACGCCAATGGCACTTCCTGTCGGCGGCAATCGTGTTCACAACTGTCAAAGGAGCCTTTCATGGAACGAACCCTGCAAGACCTGGAAGTCGTCGATCTCGGCGATGCCAAGGAACTGACCAAGGGGGATCACACCCTGGTCAAGGAGGAGGACAGCGCCGGGATGATCTACCGCCCGGAGTGACCCTCCCCGGCGCGCCGTAGGCGTGGCGCGCCGCGTCACCCGCAAGCATCCGCGGCAGCGCCGCGGATGCTTGCCCCTAGTCATTGCAACTTCAGTCAAGCACCGAGGGGCGAAATGGACAACGTGGACGACGTGAAGCAGCCGACGCTGCGCCTGGCCGGCCACGTGCGCACTTGCGCCATGAGCGACCAGGTTGTCCTGCTGGACCTGCGCCGAAACAGGTACCTTGCCCTCGGTCTCAAACAGTGGGAGATCCTGAGCGGCACGACCAACATGCCGCCTGTGGGCCGGCCCGGTGGCCGGGAGGATCGACAGGACGACATCAGGCGGCTTTCCGGCTCTTTGCTGCGGCAGGGCATCCTCACCAGCTTGCCGAACCACGGTGCGCACGACGATGCCGTCCAATCACCCGACTCGTCGCTGGATGTGCGCGGCGCGACGCCCTACTCCGCCATCGGCGCAAATCGCGTCTGGCGCTTCATGGTGGCAGCCACGTGGGCAGCCGCCGCCCTGCGCCTGCGTTCGCTGCGCTCCATCGTCGACCACGTCGCGCGCCGATCCTCCCGCCTGGACCACCCAGAGGCAGCTCACCAGGCAGGGCTGCGCGATGCCGTCGCCGCGTTCGAGGCGCTGCGACCCCTCATGTTCACCGCACGGGACAAGTGCCTGTACGACTCGCTTGCGCTCGCGTGCTTCATGGCAAGCGAAGGACTCAAGACCCAATGGGTCATTGGCGTGAAGACGCAGCCGTTCGCCGCGCACTCCTGGGTGCAGGCCGGAACAGTGGTACTCAACGATCTCCACGAGAACGTCCGCAGCTTCAAGCCCATCCTCGTCGTGTAGCGAGCGCGCACGCCGATGTTCAGGTATGTCGCACTGAGCTGGGACCCGAGGTCCGACGAAGCTTCGGCGGCCGCGCGCCACCTCGCCAGCGGCCTTGAGAACTCTGCAGATTGGCACGTCGCGCTTCACCGGCCGGGCCTGGCAGTGTTCTCGACGGGCGAAACGCCGAACGTGAACCAGTCGTACGCGCTCGCCGGAACACGAGGCGTGGTCCTGGGCAAGCTGTTCCGACTCGATGGCTCAGGCCTGCCCAGTGACCACTTCGCCGAAAGCATCGAGAAGTCTGCGGGAATCGTGCAGACCGCGGGCCGGTTGCTGGTGGAGCGCTATTGGGGCCGCTACGTCGCGTTCATCGAAGCAGAGGCCGACAACTTCCTTGTCGTGCGTGATCCGAGCGGCACCCTCCCGTGCTTCCGGGTGCAGTACGGTGGCGTCCAAGTCGTGTTCTCATGGCTGGAGGACGTGCTTACCCGACTACCGTCGGTCGCGCTGCCTTCGGTGGACTGGGAGTGTCTGGCGGCCCACATCGCCTCCGGTGAGTTGACCGGGCACCCCACCGCGCTGCAAGGCGTCACCCAGGTCCTGCCGGGCGAACGCACACCTCTTGGAGCCGGCGCCGGCGCCGCAGCCTTCCTGTGGAATCCATCCGAACAGGCGAGTCTCGCGCCCATCGTCGATCCGGCGCAGGCTTCCAAGGCGCTGCGCGAGGTCGTCAGGCGGTGCGTGCTGGCCTGGGCCTCCTGCTACGAGTCCATCCTGCTGCGCCTGTCAGGCGGTGTGGACTCCTCGATCCTGGCATGTTGCCTCTCCGAGCAGGACACGCGAGCGCGCGTGACTTGCCTCAACTACCACTCGCCCGGATCCGACAGCGACGAGCGCCAGTACGCGCGCCTGGCGGCCACCAAGGCGCGGCGAGAACTGGTCGAGATCGAGCGGGACGCAGGTTTCCGGCTCGAGCAGGTACTCGACGTCGCGCGTACGCCCAGCCCCATGAACTACCTGGGCAGGTTCGGAGCGCGCACGGATGCCGAAATGGCCGCGGCCGTCGGCGCCCCGGCCATGTTCACCGGCGCCGGGGGTGACCAGCTATTCCTTGAGTTCGCCGGATGGTGGCCCGCTGCCGACTACCTGCGGCTCCGTGGCC
>JACZKT010000065.1 GCA_014859905.1 Rubrivivax sp. | reverse complement strand
CCGCGGCGCCAGGCGTAGGCGATGACGATCAGCGTCGCCAGCGGCTTGAAGACGAAGTTCAGCACCGGCATTGCCAGCGCCCAGGGCGCCGCGGCGATGGCCAGTGCGGCACTGACAACCAGGGCCGCGGCGAGCCAGCGTACGTGATCCTGCTGTGTCATCGCCGCTCCTAGGTCGTGGGCGCAGGGGCCACCCGTGCCGCCATCGCGTCGCGCAGCTTCTGCAGCCGCACACGCGGGTCTTCCTTGACCACGCCTTCGTCGAGCTTCATCTCCTTGATGAAGCGGCTGGGTATGCCGACGACCGTGTCGCGGCCCTTCTTGCGCCGACGCAACGTGCTCACCACCAGCGTGCTGCGCCCGCGCGTGATGCCCACGTACATCAGGCGTCGCTCTTCTTCCAGGCGTTCAGGGCTCATGTCGTCGTCACCGCTGCGAAACGGCAGCAGCCCTTCGTTGACGCCGGCCAGCGTCACGTGCGGCCACTCCAGGCCCTTGGCGGCGTGCAGCGTCGACAGCGTCACCACGTCCTGCTCGTCGCCGCGCTCGGCCAGGCTGATGATGACGCTGATGGTCTGCGCCACCTGCAGCACGCTCGACTTCTCGCTTTCGAAGGTTCCACCATCCTGCGTGATCTCGCCACCGCAGCGCCTGGCGATCCAGTCGACGAAGTCGAGCACGTTGCTCCAGCGTGCGGCGGCGAGCTTGTCGCTGTCTTCACCGTCGAAAAGGTGCTGTTCGTAGCCGATGCCCTTCAGCCAGCCCAGCAGCAATGCCTTGGCGTCTTCGCTGCCCATGGTATGGCGCGCGCGGTGCTCCAGTTCGTTGACCTCGCGGCCGAACTCGTGCAGGCCGTCGACGGCCTTGCCCTTGAGCACGCTGGACAGGCTGGGCGAGAACAGGGCCTCGAACAGGCTGACCTTCCATTTCGACGCGAACTCGCCCAGGCTGGCCAATGTCTGGTGCCCGATGCCACGCTTGGGCGTGGTCACCGCGCGCATGAAGGCGGGGTCGTCGTCCTGGTTGACCAGCAGCCGCAGCCAGGCGCACAGGTCCTTGATTTCGGCGCGGTCGAAATAGCTCTGCCCGCCCGACACCTTGTACGGGATCTGCGCCGCGCGCAGCTTCTGCTCGAAGACACGCGCCTGGTGGTTGGCGCGGTAGAGCACGGCGCAGTCGCCGAGTTTCACGCCGCCGGCGGACCGCAGCGCCTGGATACGCGCCACCGCGCGTTCGGCCTCGTGCTCCTCGCCGTCGCATTCGACCACCCTGACCGGCTCGCCGTCGCCGAAGTCGCTCCACAGCTTCTTCTCGAACAGTTTCGGGTTGTGCGAGATCACCGCGTTGGCGGCGCGCAGGATGTGGCCGGTGGAGCGGTAGTTCTGTTCCAGCGCGATGAGCTTCAGGTGCGGGTAGTCCTGCGGCAGGCGCTTGAGGTTGTCGACGGTGGCACCGCGCCAGCCGTAGATGCTCTGGTCGTCGTCGCCTACCGCCGTGAACAGTCCGCGTTCGCCGACCAGCGCCTTGAGCAGTTCGTACTGCACGGCGTTGGTGTCCTGGTATTCGTCGACCAGGATGTGGCGGAACTGCGCCTGCCACTTCTCGCGCACCTCGCTGTCGCGCTGCAGCAGCTTCAGCGGCAAGCCGATGAGGTCGTCGAAGTCGACGGCCTGGAAGGCGGCCAGGCGCTCCTCGTAGCGCCGCATCACGCGCGCGGCAATGCGTTCGTCGTCGTCGGCCGCCGCGCTTTCAGCGGCGGCGGCGTCCAGGCCCTGGTTCTTCCACAGGCTGATGGCCCACTGCCAGCGCCGCGCCAGCGCGTTGTCGGTGTTGCCGCCGGCGTCGCGCAGGACGCCCAGCACGTCGTCGCTGTCGAGGATCGAAAAGTTCTCCTTCAGCCCGATGCGCGTGCCGTCGCTGCGCAGCAGTCGCACACCCAGGCTGTGGAAGGTGCTCACCGCCAGGTCGCGCGCGGCGCGTGGCCCGACCAGCGCCTTGGCGCGTTCGCGCATTTCCTGCGCCGCCTTGTTGGTGAAGGTGATGGCCGCGATCTGCTTCGGCTCCAGCCCGGCCTGCAGCAGGCGCGCGATCTTGTGCACGATGACGCGCGTCTTGCCCGAGCCGGCGCCGGCCAGCACCAGGCTGGGCCCGGCGAGGTGGTGCACGGCCTCCATCTGGGCCGGGTTGAGGGAAACAGGGGGGGCGTTCATGAGGGCTGAGGGCCGCGGCTCCAGGTCCGCCTGCACGGGCCTGGACGACCCGAAGGACCGGCGACTCCGGCGCCGGGCGGCGGATCATAGCCGCCGCCGTCAGGCGGCGGACGGCGGGTCGATCAGCGCCAGGGCACGCACGATCTCCTGCGCGGCGCCCGGCCGCACCAGCCGCGCCAGCTCCCGGCCGTCGCGCAGCAACACCAGGGTCGGCCACAACTTGACGCCGAAGGAGCGGCCGAGCGCGCGGCCGCGGCCGTCCTCCACCTTGATGTGGCGCACCTTGGGGTGCCCAGCCAAGGCGGCGGCGATCAAGGGCTGCGCGGCACGACAGAACCCGCACCATGGGGTGCCGAACTCGACGACACAGGCGCCCGCGAGCGCATCGACCTCGTCGCGCGCAGGTTCTCTCCCGGCAGGATGTGCAGCGAAGGTCATCCGGGTCGGTGGCCGTCAGTGCGCCGGCTCACGGCCTGGTACACATGAATCGTGGCGACGCGTCACAGCACCGGCGCCAGCGCGCGCCGCGCGTCGGCCTCGGACTGGCCCTGGCGGCGCGCCCAGTCTGCCAGCTGGTCTTCGCCGATGCGCCCGACGTTGAAGTAGGTCGCCTCGGGATGTGCCAGGTAGAAGCCGCAGACGCTGGCCGCCGGCGTCATGGCCAGGCTCTCGGTCAGGTGCATGCCGACTTCTCCGGCCTGCAGCACGCGGAACATGTCGCGCTTGACGCTGTGGTCGGGACAGGCCGGGTAGCCGGGCGCGGGACGGATGCCGCGGTACTTCTCGGCGATCAGTTCTTCGCTGCCGAGCGCCTCGTCGGGGGCATAAGCCCACAGCTCGGTGCGCACACGCTGGTGCAGCCGTTCGGCGAAGGCTTCGGCCAGGCGGTCGGCCAGCGACTTGAGCAGGATGGCGCTGTAGTCGTCGTGGTCGTCGGTGAACTGGCGCTCCTTCTTCTCGACGCCGATGCCGGCGGTGACGGCGAACAGGCCGATGTAGTCGTCGGCCACGCCCTTGGGCGCGACGAAGTCGGCGAGCGAGCGGTTGGGCCGCTTCACGCCTTCGACCACCGGCCGCTCGGTCTGCAGCCGCAGCGGGCTCCAGCGCAAGGCCACCTCGCTGCGTGACTCGTCGGTGTAGACCTCGATGCTGTCGTCGTCCACCGTGTTCGCCGGCAGCAGCGCCAGCACGCCGTGGGCCTGCAGCCAGCGGCCTTCGATGAGCCTTTGCAGCAGCCGCTTGCCGTCGCTGAAGACGCGCTGCGCCTCGTGGCCGACGACCTCGTCGCGCAGGATGTCGGGGAATTTGCCGGCCAGGTCCCAGGTCTGGAAGAAGGGGCCCCAGTCGATGCACGCGGCCAGGTCGGTGAGGTCGTAGTTGCGCAAGGTGCGGCGGCCGATGAACTTCGGCCGCGGCGGCGTGTGGGCGGCCCAGTCGACGCGGACCTTGTTGGCACGCGCGGCGGCCAGCGTGACCAGTGGCGTGAGTTTCTTGCTGGCGTGCAGCGCACGCACGTGGGCGTAGTCGGCCTCGAGCTCGGCGATGTACTTCGCGGCGCGCTCGTCGCTGAGCAGTTCGGAGCACACGCCCACGCTGCGCGAGGCGTCGGGCACGTAGACCACCGGGCCTTCGTAGTGCGGCGCGATCTTCACCGCCGTGTGCACGCGGCTGGTGGTGGCGCCGCCGATCAGCAGCGGGATCTTCTTCAGGCGGAACCAGTCGTCGCGCTGCATCTCGGCGGCCACGTGCTGCATCTCTTCCAGGCTCGGCGTGATCAGTCCGCTGAGCCCGATGATGTCGGCGCCCTCGACACGCGCCTTGGCCAGGATGTCCTGGCAGGGCACCATCACGCCCATGTTGACGACCTCGAAGTTGTTGCACTGCAGGACGACGGTGACGATGTTCTTGCCGATGTCGTGCACGTCGCCCTTGACGGTGGCGATGACGATCCTGCCCTTCGGCTTCGCTTCACCGCCGCCGGCGACCAGCAGCTTCTTCTCTTCTTCGATGTACGGCAGCAGGTGGGCCACCGCCTGCTTCATGACGCGCGCACTCTTCACCACCTGCGGCAGGAACATCTTGCCCTGGCCGAAGAGGTCGCCGACGATGTTCATGCCGGCCATCAGCGGGCCTTCGATGACGTGCAGCGGGCGGCCACCGCCGGCGCGGATGGCCTGCCAGGCTTCCTCGGTGTCGGTGGTGATGAATTCGGTGATGCCGTGCACCAGTGCGTGGCTCAGACGCGCGTCGACGTCACCGGCGCGCCAGGCCAGCCGGGCGCTATCGTCCTTGGACAGGCCCTTGGCACTTTCGGCAATCTCCACCAGGCGTTCGCCCGCATCGGGGCGCCGATTCAGGACCACGTCCTCCACGCGCTCGCGCAGCGTGGGTTCCAGCTCGTCGTAGACACCCACCATGCCGGCGTTGACGATGCCCATGTCCAGCCCGGCCCGGATGGCGTGGTACAGGAACACGGTGTGGATGGCTTCGCGCACCGGGTCGTTGCCGCGGAAACTGAACGACACGTTGCTGACGCCGCCCGACACCTTGGCGCCGGGCAGGTGTTGCTTGATCCAGCGCGTGGCCTCGATGAAGTCCACCGCGTAGTTGTCGTGTTCCTCGATGCCGGTGGCGATGGCGAAGATGTTGGGGTCGAAGATGATGTCCTCGGCCGGGAACCCGACCTCGTCGACGAGGATGCGGTAGGCGCGCTCGCAGATCTGGATCTTGCGCAGGTAGGTGTCGGCCTGGCCCTGCTCGTCGAAGGCCATCACCACCGCGGCAGCACCGTAGCGGCGCACCAGCGTCGCCTGGCGGCGGAACTCGGCCTCGCCTTCCTTCATCGAGATGCTGTTGACGATGCCCTTGCCCTGGATGCACTTCAGCCCGGTCTCGATGACGCTCCACTTCGACGAGTCGATCATGATCGGCACGCGCGCGATCTCGGGTTCGCCGGCGACGAGCTTGAGGAAACGCTCCATCGCCGCGGCCGAGTCGAGCATGGCCTCGTCCATGTTGATGTCGATGATCTGGGCGCCGTTCTCCACCTGCTGCCGCGCCACGGCCAGCGCGTCCTCGAAGCGGCCCTCGAGGATCATGCGCGCGAAGGCCCTGGGGCCGGTGACGTTGGTGCGTTCGCCGATGTTGACGAACAGGTGGCCTTCGCCGATGGTCACCGGCTCCAGGCCGGCCAGGCGCATGGGCGGTGGCGGGGAAGATGCGTTGCTGATCATGCGGCGGTCACCCTGGTCGCTCGTGCAGAGGGTGAGCGCCGTTGCAGCCTGCGGCACGCCAGGCGCCGCAAGATCCCGAGCCTGGCGGCACGCGCAGAGGCGGCCGTTGCAACGCTCCTCGGGAGGACTCGCATTCTAGCGACGAGGCCCCTGAACTGGATGCCATGAGCCTGGGTGCATCGGAGCCTCGCGTGGGATATGCCCTTGAAAAGCGCCGCATGACCGCGGACGAATTCCTGGCCAGGGGCAGGCCAGACCGTGAAGCACGAATTCGTGCGCGGCGAAGTATTTGCGATGGCGGGAGGCGAGGACCGCAGTCACACGCTGGCCGGCAAGCTCTACATCGCCCTGCGCCAAGCACCTGCGCGGCGGCCCCTGCCGTCCAGCGCACGGGGGGGGTGATGTCCGGTACCGCCAGGTCCGGTCCCGGCTGGCGGGCGCCTTCGCGCAGTGCGTGGTGGATCAGTTCGGTGCCCGGGCCCGACAAGGGCCGCTCGAAGGACACGTGCGGGTGCAGCGTCAGCGCATGGCGCAGGAGATCGTCTGCCACGTGTAGTCTTGCGAGCTGACGAGTTCGATTCGAGCAGCCTGCCCGGCTGCCCAAGAAACCCCTTGCCGACGCCACGCCATGACCGAGACCGAAAGACATTCCTCAGCGCTGGGGGCGAAAGTCGCCGCCGCCGGCGCGCACGGCCTGCCGAGGCCTTGGCTGGTGGCCGACATCGGCGGCACCAATGCGCGCTTCGCCATCCTTGTCGATTCCTATGCGGAGCCGA
>JACZKT010000692.1 GCA_014859905.1 Rubrivivax sp. | reverse complement strand
GTGCGTGCCTCGGGGCGCGACCTTTCGGCACTCATCCAGGCCGTCTGCGGGCGCGCCCTGGTGCCGCGGCAGGCGACGCTGCTGCCCTTCTCGGGCCGCGACGGCCAGCCGCTCGACCGCGGCCTGGCGATCCACTTCCCGGCGCCGCACTCCTACACCGGCGAGGACGTGCTCGAACTGCAGGCGCACGGCGGCCCGGTGCTGCTGCAGTTGCTGCTGGCGCGTTGCCTGGAGGCCCAACCCGGGCTGCGGCCGGCCGCGCCGGGTGAATTCACCGAGCGCGCCTTTCTCAACGGCAAGCTCGACCTGGCGCAGGCCGAGGCCGTGGCCGACCTCATCGACGCCAGCACCGAGGCCGCGGCGCGGTCGGCGGCGAGGTCGCTGTCGGGCGCGTTTTCGGCCGAGGTGGCGCAGCTGGCGGCGCGCATCGTGGACCTGCGCATGCTGGTCGAGGCCACGCTGGACTTCCCCGAAGAGGAAATCGACTTCCTCGAAAGGGCCGGCGCACGGGCCCGGCTCGACGCCATCGAAGCGACACTGGAGCGAGCACTCACACGCGCACGACAAGGTGCCCTGCTGCGCGAGGGGCTGCGCGTGGTCATCGCCGGCCAGCCCAACGTGGGCAAGAGTTCGCTGCTCAACGCGCTGGCCGGGGCGGAGCTGGCCATCGTCACGCCGATCCCCGGCACGACGCGCGACCGTGTCAGCGAGACAATCCAGATCGAAGGCGTGCCGCTGCATGTGATCGACACCGCCGGCCTGCGCAGCGACGCCGCCGACGAGGTGGAACGTATCGGCATCGGCCGCAGCTGGGAGGCCATCGTCTCGGCCGACGCGGTGCTGTTCCTGCACGACCTCGGCCACCTCGGTGAGCCTGAGGCCGTGGCGGCCGATGCGGCCATTGCCGCCCGCTTGCCGGCGGGCGTGCCGGTGCTGGACGTCTACAACAAGGCCGACCTGCCCGGGGCGGCGGAACACGCAGCGGCGGTCGGGCTGGTCGAGCGGGCCTCGAGTGCCGGCGGCCCGACGCCGGCGCGCGGCCTGCTGATCTCGGCACGCACCGGTCTCGGCCTCGATGCCCTGCGCCAGGCGCTGCTGCAGCAGGCCGGCTGGCAGGCCGCCCCCGAAGGCCTGTTCATCGCGCGCACGCGCCATGTGCACGCGCTGCGGCGCACCCTGGAGCATGTGCACGCCGCGCAGCAGCACGCCGCCGAGCGTGATGCTGCGCTGGAGCTGCTGGCCGAAGAACTGCGGCTGGCGCACCGGGAACTGGGCGAGATCACCGGCGAGTTCAGCACCGAGGACCTGCTGGGCGAGATCTTCGGGCGGTTTTGTATCGGGAAGTGACTCGGGGCCGACCCCGTGCCGCTCACGCGGCCACCAACCCCAGCATCTGCGCTGCCAGCGTCTCCGCCACCTCGATGCCGTCGACGCCGGCGGACATGATGCCGCCGGCGTACCCCGCGCCCTCGCCGGCCGGGTACAGGCCCGCCACGTTCAGGCTCTGCAGGTTCTTGCCTCGCGTGATGCGCAGCGGCGACGAGGTGCGCGTCTCGACGCCGGTGAGCACGGCGTCGGGCATGGCGTAGCCCTTGATCTGGCGCTCGAAGCGCGGCAGCGCCTCGCGCAGCGCCGCCAGCACGTACTCCGGCAGCGCGCCGCGGCCCGGCGCCGCCAGGTCGGTGAGCCGCACACCGGGCTGGTACGACGGCAGTACGCCGCCGAGCGTGCTCGAGGCCTGGCCCTTGACGAAGTCACCCACCAGTTGCCCCGGCGCCACGTAGCCGCCGCCACCCAGCTCGTAAGCGCGTGATTCCCATGTGCGCTGGAAGGCGATGCCGTCCAGCGGGTGCACCGGCCCGGCGGCGGCGCCGTCCTGCCGGTAGTCCTGCGGGGCTATGCCCACCACCAGAGCGGCGTTGGCGTTGCGCTCGTTGCGCGAATACTGGCTCATGCCGTTGGTGACGACGCGGCCGACCTCGGAAGTGGCGGCGACCACGGTGCCGCCCGGGCACATGCAGAAGCTGTACACCGAGCGCCCGTTGCCGGCGTGGTGCACCAGCTTGTAGTCGGCCGCACCGAGGATCGGGTGGCCGGCGCTGGGGCCGTAGCGGGCACGGTCGATCACGCCTTGTGGGTGCTCGATGCGCACGCCCACCGAAAACGGCTTCGGTTCCATGAAGACGCCGCGCCGGTGCAGCATTTCGAAGGTGTCGCGCGCGCTGTGGCCCAGTGCCAGCACGACATGGTCGGCGGCGATCTCCTCGCCGCTGGCCAGCACCACGCCGCAAATGCGGCGTGTCTGCTGATCACGGCCGCGGATGTGGCCGTCTTCGATGCGAACGTCGGCGACGCGCTGCCGGAAGCGGACCTCGCCGCCCAGCGCCTCGATTTCGGCGCGCATCTTCTCGACCATGCCGACGAGCCGGAAGGTGCCGATGTGGGGCTTGGCAACGAACAGGATCTCTTCCGGCGCGCCGGCCTTGACGAACTCGGTGAGCACCTTGCGCGTGAGGTGCCGCGGGTCGCTGATCTGGCTCCATAGCTTGCCGTCGGAAAAGGTGCCGGCACCGCCTTCGCCGAACTGCACGTTCGACTCGGGGTCGAGCACGCCCTGGCGCCACAGGCCCCAGGTGTCCCTGGTGCGCTCGCGCACGGCGCGGCCGCGCTCCAGCACGATCGGTCGCAGCCCCATCTGCGCCAGGATCAGCGCGGCGAACAGGCCGCAGGGCCCGAAGCCGACGACCAGCGGCCGTGGTCGCCCGCCGGCGCGGAAGTCGGCCGGGGCGTGGCCGATGAAGCGATAGCGCGTGTCGGGGCTGGGCCGCACATGCGGGTCGCCGGCGCAGCGGCGCAGCGCCGCGGCTTCGTCGGCCAGTTCGCAATCGACGGTGTAGATCAACACCACGGCGGACTTCTTGCGCGCATCAACGGCGCGCTTGAAGACCGTGCAGGCCAGGAGCTCGGACTCGGCCAGGCCCAGGCGCGCCAGCACCGCTGCGCGCAACGCGGCTTCGGCGTGGTCCAGCGGC
>JACZKT010000691.1 GCA_014859905.1 Rubrivivax sp. | reverse complement strand
GCGTAGCCGTGCGTCAGCCCTTCGTGGGCCTGCGGCAGCACGTTCAGGCCCACGCCCACCACACACATGCGGTGCTGGCCCACGCTCACCGTCTCGATGAGGATGCCGCCGAGCTTGCGCCCGTGGCCCGGGCCGTCGATGAGCCAGAGGTCGTTGGGCCACTTGAGGCCGATGCGCGGCGGCAGGCCGGCCTCGGCGACGGGATCCAGCGCCTCGGCCAGCGCCAGGCCCACGGCCAGCGACAGGCCGGACCATTCGTGCGGCGCCAGCGGCAGCGCCAGCGAGAAGGTCAGCGACGCGCCCGCACTGGCCGTCCAGTCGCGCCCCAGGCGGCCGCGGCCGCGTGTCTGGTGTTCGGCCACCAGCAGGCAGGCCTGCACATCGGCGCTGCGGCGGCCGTGCGGCGTGCGTTCGTCGACGTGCAGCGCATTCAGCTCACCGGGCCGCGTGATGGGAGCGTCGCGGCGGCCGTTCATGGCACGTGCGCGCTCCAGCAGCACCGTGTTGGTGGACTCGGCACGCGCCAGCACTTCCACGCTGAGCCCAGGCAGCAGCGGCTCCAGGCCTTGCCACAGTGCCTCGGCGCCCCAGTGCAGGTGGGTGCTCACGGCAGTGCCTTCGTGCCTCGCACTGCGGTGCGAGCCCCTGCGAGCGGCCGGGCGGGACTCATGCGTCAGCGCTTCTTGCCCAGCATGGTGCGGCGGCAGCGCGGGCTGCCGCAGCGGCATTCGTACTGCCTCTTGAGGCTGGGCGTGCGGCGCTCGTCGATGACCAGGCCGTAGTCGTAGAACAGCTCTTCGCCGGGACTGAGGTCGGTGAGCGCGCTGATGAAGACGCGGCCGTCGGCCTCGTCGGCCTGGCAGTTGGGCTCGCAGGCGTGGTTGATCCAGCGCGCCGCGTTGCCGCCGACGTTGGCGTCGATGACATGCTTGTCGTCGATGTGGAAGTAGAAGGTATGGTTGGGGTTCTGCGGGTCGTGCGGATGGCGGCGCAAGGCCTCGGGCCAGTTGATGACCTCGCCCTTGTACTCGATGATGCGTTCACCGGCGGCAATGGGCCGCAATGCGAACACGCCCTTGCCGTGCACGCCGCTCTTGCGAACCTGGATGCGGCGGCGGTCGGGGCCCGCCATTTGCGAGGTCTTCATCATTCTGTACATTGGGATCGTACGAGCGCGCGTGCGTGCGCGAGAGACCGGCGCATTGTAGGCACGGCCAGACAGCAGTCGCGGGCCAGCGGGCCCCAGAAGGAAACATGAGCAAGACGATCATCATTGCAGAGAAGCCGAGCGTGGCGCAGGACATCGTGCGCGCGCTCACGCCCCAGGTGGGCAAGTTCGAGAAGCACGCCGAGCACTTCGAGAACGACACCCATGTCGTGACCTCGGCGGTGGGCCACCTGGTCGAGATCAAGGCCCCCGACGAGTACGATGTCAAGCGCGGCAAGTGGAGCTTTGCCCATCTGCCGGTGGTGCCGCCGCATTTCGACGTGGCGCCGATCGACAAGGCCAAGACGCGGCTCAACGCCGTGGTCAGGCTCGTCAAGCGCAAGGACGTGGGCAACATCATCAACGCCTGCGACGCCGGGCGCGAGGGCGAGCTGATCTTCCGCCTCATCCTGCAGTACGCCTTCGGCGACAAGGCTCATGGCAAGCCGATCCGCCGCCTGTGGCTGCAGAGCATGACGCCGCAGGCCATCCGCGACGCTTTCGACCAGCTCAGGAGCGACGAGCAGATGCACGGCCTGGCCGACGCCGCGCGCAGCCGCAGCGAGGCCGACTGGCTGGTCGGCATCAACGGCACGCGCGCCATGACGGCCTTCAACTCGCGTGACGGCGGCTTCTTCCTCACCACCGTGGGCCGCGTGCAGACGCCGACGCTGAGCATCGTGGTCGAACGCGAGGAGAAGATCCGCAAGCACGTCGCGCGCCCCTACTGGGAGGTCAAGGCGACCTTCGACGCCGCGGCGGGCACTTACGAGGGCAAGTGGTTCGACCCGAAGTGGAAGAAGAACCCCGACGATGCGGAAGCGCGCGCCGACCGGCTGTGGAACGCCGCCGACGCCCAGGCCATCGCCGCGGCGGTGCGCGGCCAGCCCGCCAGCGTCACCGACGAGGCCAAGCCCAGCACGCAGGCCAGCCCGCTGCTGTACGACCTGACGACCTTGCAGCGCGAGGCCAATTCGCGCTTCGGCTTCTCGGCCAAGACGACGCTGTCGCTGGCGCAGGCGCTGTACGAGAAGCACAAGGTGTTGACCTACCCGCGCACCGACTCGCGCGCGCTGCCCGAGGACTACCTGGGCGTGGTCAGGAAGACCTTCGCGATGATCGCCGAAGAGGACCTGCCCGGCCCGCTGCGCGGGCTGGCCGTGCACGCGCGCAAGGGCCTGGACGAAGGCTACGTGAAACCGATCAGGCGCGTCTTCGACAACACCAAGGTGTCGGACCACTTCGCCATCATTCCCACGCTGCAGGCGCCGCGATCGCTGAGCGAGCTCGAGGCCAAGCTCTACGACCTGATCGTCAAGCGCTTCCTGGCGGTGTTCTACCCGGCGGCCGAGTTCATGGTCACGACACGCATCAGCAAGGTCGCGGCGGCCGGTGCAGAGCATGTCTTCCAGACCAACGGCAAGGTGCTCGTCAACCCCGGCTGGCTGGCCGTGTACGGCAAGGAGGCGCAGGACGAGGACGCCAACCTGGTGGCGGTGGCCGCGGGCGAGCGGGTGCGCACCGAACATGTCGACGTCAACGCGCTGAAGACCAAGCCGCCGGCGCGCTACACCGAGGCCACGCTGCTGAGTGCGATGGAAGGCGCGGGCAAGCTGATCGACGACGAGGAGCTGCGCGAGGCGATGCGTGAAAAGGGCCTGGGCACACCGGCGACGCGCGCGCAGACCATCGAAGGCCTGATCGCCGAGAAGTACATGCTGCGCGACGGCCGCGAGCTGGTGCCCACGGCCAAGGCCTTCCAGCTCATGACGCTGCTGCGCGGCCTGGCCATCGAGGACCTGACCAAGCCCGAGCTGACCGGGAACTGGGAATACCAGCTGGCCGAGATGGAGCACGGCCGCCTGTCGCGCAGCGACTTCATGGCCGAGATCGCGAAGATGGCCGAGCGCATCGTGCGCAAGGCCAAGGAATACGACCGCGACACCATCCCGGGCGACTACGCAACCCTCACCGTGCCCTGCCCCAACTGCGCCGGCGTGGTGAAGGAGAACTACCGGCGCTTCGCCTGTACGGGCGCGGACGGCGGCTCTGAAGGCTGCGGTTTCTCCATCACCAAGATCCCGGCCGGCCGCGCCTTCGAGACCGCCGAGGCCGAGGCGCTGATCCGCGACAAGAAAATCGGGCCGCTGGAGGGCTTCCGCTCCAAGGCCGGCTGGCCGTTCACGGCCGAGATCAAGCTGGTGCACGACGACGAGATCGACAACTGGAAGCTCGAGTTCGACTTCGGAGACGACGCCAAGACGGGCGTTGGCGACGGCGAGCCGGTGGATTTCTCGGCCCAGGAGTCGCTCGGCGCCTGCCCCAAGTGCAAGGGCCGGGTCTTCGAGCATGGCGCCAGCTACGTCTGCGAGCACGCCGTCGGTGCCCACGTCACCTGCGACTTCAAGAGCGGCAAGATCATCCTGCAGCAGCCGGTGGAGCGCGAGCAGATGACACGCCTGCTGGCCAGCGGCAAGACGGCGTTGCTGGAGAACTTCGTCTCCAACAAGACGCGGCGCAAGTTCAAGGCCTATCTGGCCTACGACGCCAAGGAAGGCAAGGTGAGCTTCCAGTTCGAACCGCGCGCCGCCAAGGTGCCGGCGAAGAAGGCGGCGGCGAAGAAAACGGCGGCGTGAGCGACGCCACGGCCTGGGCCTGCCTCAGCGCACACGACGGCGGCTCGCTGCTGCGCGTCGCCGTGGTGCCGAATGCCCGGCGCACCGGCGCCGACGGCCTGCACGACGGCGCCCTGCGCGTGCGGCTGGCGGCGCAG
>JACZKT010000690.1 GCA_014859905.1 Rubrivivax sp. | reverse complement strand
CAGCCGCCCAGCGTGGCGCCGGGGCTGCGGGCGCCACGCTGGGCGGCTGGGGCAGGTGCTCGACCGGTGGCAGGACCGCCTGCGCCGGCGCGGCCTTGGCGGGCGTCGCGGCCGCCGCGGTCGCTGCGGTGGGCGATTCTCCCGGCGCCAGCAAGGTGGCCAGGAGCGTGCCGACGGGGATCTTCTGGCCCGGCTCCACCAGCAGCTCGGCCACCACGCCGTCGTGCCAGATCTCGACGTCGACGGCGGCCTTGGAGGTGTCCACCACGGCGACGACCTGGCCGCGCTCGACCGTATCGCCGGGCTTGACGCGCCACTCCAGCAGCGTGCCTTCGTCCATGTCGGCACCCAGCGATGGCAACTCGAAGCGGATCATGGCGCTTGCCCCATCAATGCGCGCGCCGCCGCGACGATCTTCGCGGGCTGCGGCAATGCGGCCTCTTCGAGGTGGCTCGCGTACGGGATCGGCACTTCCTCGCTGCACACGCGCCCGGGAGGCGCGTCGAGGTCGAAGAAGGCCTGTTCGCTGATGCGCGCCATCAGCTCGGCCGCCAGGCTGCCCGAGCGCCAACCTTCGTCGACGACCAGCGCGCGGCGGCACTTGCGCACCGAGGCCATCACGGTGGTGTCGTCCAGCGGCCGCAGCACGCGCAGGTCGACGACTTCGGCAGCGATGCCGGCGGCGGCGAGCGTCTCGGCGGCCTGCATCGCCTTGGGCAGCGAACCGCCGTAGGTGATCAGACTGATGTCGGTGCCGGCGCGCCGCACCTTGGCGCTGTGGATGTCGACCCGGCACGCGTCGGGCACAACGCCTTCCATGTTGTAGAGCTGCGCGTGCTCGAACAGCAACACCGGATCGGGGTCGGCCAGCGCCGCGGCCAGCATGCCGCGGGCGTCCTCGACGGTGGCTGGTGTCAGGATACGGATGCCGGGAATGTGCGCATACCAGCCCTCGAAGCTGTGCGAGTGCTGCGCCGCCACCTGGCGCCCGGCGCCGGTGGCCATGCGGATCACCAGCGGCACCGAGAACTGCCCGCCCGACATGTGGCGCAGCAGCGCCGCGGTGTTGACGATCTGGTCCAGTGCCAGCAGGCTGAAGTTGACCGTCATCACCTCGACGATGGGGCGCATGCCGCCGAGTGCAGCACCGATGCCGGCGCCGACGAAGCCCAGTTCGGACAGCGGCGTGTCGCGGATGCGCCCGGGCCCGAATTCGTCGAGCAGACCCTTGGACACGGCGTAGGTGCCGCCGTAGCGGCCCACGTCCTCGCCCATCAGGAACACGCGCAGGTCCTGCTGCAGGGCCTCGCGCAAGGCCTCCTGCAGCGCCTGGCGGTAACTCAGGGTCCGGCTCATGGCGCTTCCCCGGCCGGTGTCAGCACATCGCGCAGCAGGTCCTCGACCGGCTCCCAGGTGCCGGCTTCGGCGAACGCGACGGCCGCGTCCACTTCCGCCAGCGCCTGCGCGTCGATGGCCAGGAACTCGTCCTCGGTGAGGCTGCCCTGCGCCTTCAGGCGCGCCGTGTAGGTGTGGATCGGCCCGCGTGTCTTCCATTGCTCGACTTCGCTCTTGTCGCGGTACAGCTCGGCGTCGAACATCGAATGGGCGCGGAAGCGGTAGGTGCGGAACTCGATGAACAGCGGCCCGCCGCCACGCACCTGGGGCAGCACGCCCTTGACGGCCTCGTGCACGGCGAGCACGTCCATGCCGTCGACGGCGATCGCGGGCATGCCGTAGGACGACGCCTTGACGCAGAGGTCGGTCTGCGACTCGGAGCGCGCGAGCGCCGTGCCCATCGCGTACAGGTTGTTCTCGCAGCAGAACAGCACCGGCAACTGCCACAAGGCGGCCAGATTCATGGCTTCGTGGAAGGCGCCCTCGGCGACCGCGCCTTCGCCGAAGAAACACGCCGTCAGCGCCTTGCGCCCCGTCATCTTGTCGGCCAGCGCCAACCCCGCCGCCAGCGGCAGGCCGCCGCCGACGATGGCCTGGCCGCCGAAGAAGCGCGTGGCGCGGTCGAACAGGTGCATCGAGCCACCGCGCCCGCGCGAGCAGCCCTCCTGCTTGCCGTACATCTCGGCCATGATCGCGTTCATGCTCACGCCGCGCAGCAGTGCGTGCCCGTGCTCGCGGTAGGTGGCGACGATGTTGTCATCGGGCCCGAGGGCCGGCATCGCGCCGCCGGCCACCGCCTCCTCGCCGATGTACAGGTGCAGGAAACCGCGGATCTTCTGCTGGCCGTAGAGTTCGGCGCACTTTTCCTCCATGCGCCGGATGCGCAGCATGTCGGCCAGCCGCGCCAGCGCGAAGGCCTTGTCCCAGGGCACCGGGCCGCTGGGCGGTGGCGGCACGGGGCGTTCGTTCATGCCCCGGCCTCCAGCGTCGAGGTGTCGCCTTCGGGCAGGCCGAGTTCGCGCGCCTTGAGCAGGCGGCGCATGATCTTGCCGCTGCGCGTGCGCGGCAGCGTGGCCAGGAAGGCGATCTCCTTCGGCGCCACCGCCGCCCCCAGGCGCTTGCGTGCGTGCGCGAGCAGGTCCAGGCGCAGCGCCTCGCTGGCGGTGTGGCCGGCCTTGAGCGAGACGAAGGCCTTCACCATCTCGCCCAGCACCGGGTCGGGTTTGCCGATGACGCCGGCCTCGGCCACCGCGGCGTGCTCCATCAGCGCGCTCTCGACCTCGAAAGGCCCGATCAGGTGGCCGGCCGACTTGATGACGTCGTCGGCGCGGCCGACGAACCAGTAGTAGCCGTCGGCGTCGCGCCGCGCCAGGTCGCCGGTGAGGTAGAGGTCGCCGGCGAAGCACTTGCGGTAGCGCGCCTCGTTGTCGAGGTAGCCGCGGAACATCGACGGCCAGCCGGCACGCAGCGCCAGTTCGCCTTCGACGCCGGGCTGCTCGACGACGCGCACGCGCGGCGGCTCGCCTTCGGCTTCGAGACGCTCGACGATGCAGGCCTCGATGCCCGGCAGCGGCCGGCCCATCGAGCCCGGCTTGATGTCGAAGGCCGGCGTGTTGGCGATCATGATGCCGCCGGTCTCGGTCTGCCACCAGTTGTCGTGGATCGGCAGCCCCAACGCTTCCTGGCCCCACCAGACGGCCTCGGGGTTCAGCGGCACGCCGACGCTGGCGACGAAGCGCAAGGCCGGGTAGCTGTGACGGCGCGCCGCCTCCACGCCGGCCTTCATCAGCATGCGGATCGCCGTCGGCGCCGTGTACCAGACGCTGATGCGTTCCTGCTCGAGCAGGCCGTACCAGCGCTCGGCGTCGAACTCCTCGCGGTCGACCAGCGAGCTCACGCCGTGCAGCAGCGGCGCGATGATGCCGTAGGACATGCCGGTCACCCAGCCCGGGTCGGCCGTGCACCAGTAGCGGTCCTCGGGGTGCAGGTCGAGCGCGTAACGCCCCGTCGAGTGGTGCGTGACCACCGCGCCGTGCACGTGCAGGGCGCCCTTGGGCGCGCCGGTGGTGCCGCTGGTGAAGTGCAGCAGCGCCGCGTCGTCGGCCGTGGTCGAGATGGCGACGGCATCGTCGCTGGCCGCGGCCATCAGGGCGGCCAGGTCCAGCGTGTCGGGCTCGTTCGTGCTGCCGCCGTCCTCGGCCACCAGCAGCACGTGGCGCAGCGTCGGCATCTGGGCACGCATGGCCCGCACCTTGCGCGTGTACAGCGCGTCGGTGGTCACCAGTACCTCGCCGGCGCCGAGCCTGATGCGCGTGGCGATCGGCTCCGGGCCGAAGGCCGAGAACAGCGGCGTCACCACGGCGCCTTGTTTCAGTGCGCCCAGCACCGCGACGTAGAGCTCGGGGATGCGCCCGGCGAGCACGAACAGGCGTGCGCCCTTGCCGACGCCCAGGCTGCTTAGGACGTGCGCGAACCGATTGCTCTGGCGTGCCAGCTCGCCGTAGCTCAGTTCCAGCGCAGGCGCGTCGCGAGAAACGAAACGCAGTGCGGTGCGCTCGGCCGCCGCACCTGCGGCATGCCGGTCGACGGCTTCGAACGCAATGTTGAGTCCGCCGCCGGGCAGCCCCTGGAGAGACGAACGCGCGCTGTCCCAGCTGAAGGCCCCGCATTGCGCCTCGTAGTCGGCCAGGTTCGGCGGCACGCGCAAGTCGGCCGCGGTCTTGCGGATGAGGGCAGGTCGTTCCACGGTTTCTCCCCGCACCTAGCCTAGCGGCCGCTGCGGGGCGAAGGTTGACAGGTGTCAAGGGAAGGCTCGACCCTGGCGCGGTGGCGAACGACCCGTTCGACGCGCGAGCAAGGCTGCCGGACACCCCGGCGGGCATCGCTCCAGGTTCTGCACCTGAAGTTCGAGTGCGAACCTAAGTGCCTCTGGTGCCTTCATACTTCGTTGACATCGCCCCGAAAACCCGACAACGAACCCCACATGTCGAGCATGCAGTGACTTGCTGAGACCGGTTGTCGTCAGAGCCTGCAGCGGCATGACTGCAGCTTGCGCCGCTGGCCTTCACGACTTCCGGGGCGGGTCTTCATGGCTGAACAGCCGGAGACCGACTTTCGTCACCGCACGCTGCCGGCCACTACGCCTAGTTGAGATCTATGCATAGTGGCCGTTGGATATGCATGACGGCCATCAGCCGTCGCTGGCCGCGGGCAACCTTCTGGACGCCTGCGTTGCCGCTGCGCCGCCACCAAGCTTGCTGCGATCGAACGGTCGGCCAACGCGCGCCAGCAGCTATTCCCGCGACGTATCCGGGTCCAAGTGCCGCTCCAACTCCATGGCGTCGTGCAGTACCCGACCGACCACGAGCAGGGCGGGCTCAAAGCGGTAAACCAGAAAGTGGCGCGGCCGGCGGACTACCTCCGCACCTGTGCCCACGTGATCCCGGCTCAGTCGCAGGTGCCACGATCGAACACCCGCGCCGAGTTCGGGCCGCGCGATACTGCCCGGCCGGTCCGGCTGTGTCGCCACGTCGCGAAGCGCCGCGACGATCAGGCTCTCATAGCGCAGCCGGGCGGCCTCGCCGAATTGCTCGTGCGTCCAGGCAAGGATGTTGATGACATCTACCTGGGCGGCGTCCGACAGCCGGTAGCGAAGCATCAGCTCGGCGTCTTGGCCAGCTGGGCGGCACGGCGACCCAACTGCCCAACGAAGTCCTCAAGCGGATCATCGGCAACATCGGTGTACCGCCCCGCGGAGACATCCGCCCAGCCCTGGCGGGCCGCTTGCCTGAGGGCCTTGAGCTTGGCTTGCCCAATGCGCTCGCGCTCCTCGATGAGGCGCAGTCCTTCTCGCAGTACCTCGCTGGCGTTCTGGTAGCGACCGGACTGCACCAGGGTCTCTACCAGCTCCTGTTGATGTTCGCTCAGAACTACGTTGCGTGTAGGCATGTTGTTGGCTCCGAAAGTGCGAGAACAGGCTCGCTAGACCAAGATTGGCAGATTATGCCAATGCCTTGGCGGTTCAAGTGCGGAGACTCCTTCGGTTGCAATCTCCACGACCTCCAATGCAACGGCGTGGCCCCGAACCCAGTTGCAATCACACCGGTGACCCAACGGGTCAGTTCCTGATGTCGCTTGACAAACGCCAACGGCCGGCCCAGCGACAGGTTCTGGGCGATCAAATCGACCGGACGCAGGTCGGCAACGGGGTCGGGTCTTGCCAGTCGAGTGCGCCATCGAGCTTCCTTGAAGCCGTCGCTCGGAGCGAGTGTGACGACAGTCGATCAACTGGCGGTGGCTGGAGTCCCGTCGGCGCGCGGGTCAGCTGTCGCTGGCCCGCGATACTCCCAGCAATCAACCCAACCCGTCGTTTGTGGTGCAAGTGCGATACACTGGAGGCGTGAAAACCGCCACCATTCCGTCCGTCCGCGTCGAGCCTGACTTCCGTGCCGCGGTAGAGGCTGTGCTGGCCGAAGGCGAAACCCTGTCCGAGTTCGTGGAGGCCTCGGTCCGGGCCGGCGTCGAGCGTCGTCGTGTTCAGGCAGAGTTCATCGCCCGCGGGTTGCGCTCGCGCGATGAGGCACGCCGTACGGGCGAGTATGTCGAGGCCGACGTTGTGCTCGAAGGCTTGCAACGCAAGCTCGATGCCGCGCGCGCGCAGTTGGCGAAGAAGCGCAAGTGAGTTTGAGGGTTCGGCTGACGCGGGACGCCGAGGCGGATCTCGATCGGCTGTTCGACTTCGTTCTCGAACGTGAACTGGCCCGCGACGGTGGTGACCTGACTTTGCCAGAACAGGCCATTGCCGCATTGCGTGCCGGCATCGCCACATTGAAGACTTCGCCCTTCACCTGTCGCAAGGCGGGGCAGAGTCCCTTCCTGAGGGAATTGATCATCCCCTTCGGGCGTTCGGGCTATGTGGCTCTGTTCGAGATCGAGGATGAGTCGAACGTCGCCGTTGTTGCCGTACGCCACCAACTCGAGGATGACTACCACTGACCCACGACGAAAATTCGGCGCGGGAAAGAAACAGTGCCGCCAGTTGGTCGATCGCCTCGCGCACTACTCCAAATTCTGCACCTGCTCGCGCATCTGCTCGATGGCGACCTTCATCTCGACCGCGATCGAAGTCAGCTCCAGCGCCGCCGACTTGCTGCCCAGCGTGTTGGCCTCGCGCTGCAGTTCCTGGATCAGGAAGTCCAGCCGCTTGCCGACTTCGCCGCCGGCCTCGAGCAGGCGCTGCACTTCGCTCAGGTGCGAGCCCAGTCGCGCCAGTTCCTCGGCCACGTCGATGCGCAAGGCAAAGGTGGCGGCTTCACCCAGCGCTCGTTCGCGCAGTGCCTCGGCCGGGATGCTGGCCCCGGCCTGCGCCGCCGCCAACGCTTCCTGCCAGCGTTCCAGGAAACGCGCCTGCTGGCGCTGCACCACGGCCGGCACCAGCGGCGCGGCAGCAGCGGCGAGCTCGCGCAGGCGCGCGACACGTTCC
>JACZKT010000689.1 GCA_014859905.1 Rubrivivax sp. | reverse complement strand
GACCTGGATCGGGGCGCCGCCGCCGCCCTCACTTGCAGTGCGCGTTCCGGCCTGCAGGCCGGAACTGCTCAGCGGGCTCGCCGCATGCGGCTCGAAACCCCCGCTTTGCCCCCCCGCCCTCTCCCGCGGGGCGGGAGAGGGCGAAGTGGCCCCCTCTCCCGCGACGCGGGAGAGGGGGAGTGAGGGTGCAGCCGCCGCCGTGCCCGCCCACGAGCCCACCGCCGCCGCGCAGGGCATGCTCCCGCACGCCTCGCCGGCGATCCGCCGCCTGGCGCGCGAACTCGGCGTGCCATTGGCCGAAGTCACCGGCAGCGGCCCCAAGGGACGTATCACGCAGGAAGACCTGCAGCGCTTCGTCAAGGGCGTCATGGCCGGCGGCGTGCAGACGACAGCGCAGAAGGCGAGAGCGCCTGCTGCCGCAACGGCGGCGGCGGCCGGCGGCACCTTCCCCGGCCTGCTCGCCTGGCCGCAGGTGGACTACGCCAAGTTCGGCCCCGTCGAGCGCAAGGACCTGAGTCGCATCAAGAAGATCAGCGGCGCCAACCTGCACCGCAACTGGGTCCTGATCCCGCACGTCACCAACCATGACGACGCCGACATCACCGACCTGGAAGCCTTCCGCGTCCAGCTCAACAGGGAAAACGAGAAAACCGGTGTCAAGGTCACGATGCTGGCCTTCCTCATCAAGGCCAGCGTCGCGGCGCTGAAGAAGTTTCCCGACTTCAACGCCTCGCTGGACGGCGACCAGCTCGTGCTCAAGAACTACTTCCACATCGGCTTTGCCGCCGACACGCCGAACGGTCTGATGGTGCCGGTGATCAAGGACGCCGACAAGAAGGGCGTGCTGCAGATCAGCCAGGAGATGAGCGAGCTGGCCAAGAAGGCGCGTGACGGCAAGCTCGGGCCGGCCGAGATGACGGGCGGCTGCTTCAGCATCAGCTCGCTGGGCGGCATCGGCGGGCGCTACTTCACGCCCATCATCAACGCGCCCGAGGTCTCGATCCTGGGCGTCTGCAAGAGCAGCACCGAGCCGCGCTGGGACGGCAAGCAGTTCGTGCCGCGCCTGATGCTGCCGCTGAGCCTGAGCTGGGACCACCGCGTCATCGACGGTGCCTCGGCAGCGCGCTTCAACGCCTATCTGGGCGCCATCCTGGCGGACTTCCGCCGGGTGCTGCTGTAAGGAGCCCACGCATGGCGACGATCGAGATCCGGGTGCCGGACATCGGCGACTTCGAGGACGTGGCGGTGATCGAGGTGCTGGTCAAGCCCGGCGATGCGGTCAAGGTCGAGCAGAGCCTGCTCACGGTGGAAAGCGACAAGGCGTCGATGGAGATCCCGTCGTCGGCCGCCGGCGTGGTGAAGGAGCTGCGGGTGGCGGTGGGTGACAAGGTGAACGAGGGCACGGTGATCCTGGCGCTGGAGGCGGCGGCAGTGGCGCCAGCACCCTCACCCTCACCCCAGCCCTCTCCCGCAAGCGGGAGAGGGAGTGCAGATGCTGCCTCCCAGGGCAGGGCCGCCACCGCTGCCGCCCACACCGGCACCGCAGACCACGAGTGCGACCTGCTCGTGCTGGGCGCCGGCCCCGGCGGCTATTCGGCCGCCTTCCGCGCCGCCGATCTGGGCCTCAAAGTGGTGCTCGTAGAGCGCTACGCCGCGCTCGGCGGCGTCTGCCTCAACGTCGGCTGCATCCCCAGCAAGGCGCTGCTGCACGTGGCTGCCGTGATCGACGAGGCGAGCCATTTCGCCGACCTCGGCGTCACCTTCGGCGCGCCGCAGATCGACCGCGGCAAGCTGCTGGTGCACAAGGACAAGGTCGTCGGCAAGCTCACCACCGGCCTGGCGGCGATGGCCAGGCTGCGCAAGGTGACGGTGGTGCGCGGCTACGGCGCCTTCATCGACCCGCACCACGTCGCGGTGGAAATCACCACCGGCGACGGCCAGGAAAAGACCGGCCAGGCACAGACCATACGCTTCAAGCAATGCATCATCGCCGCCGGCTCGCAGGCGGTGCGGCTGCCCTTCCTGCCCGACGACCCGCGCATCGTCGAATCCACCGGTGCGCTGCAGATGCCGCAGGCGCCGCGGCGCATGCTGATCGTCGGCGGCGGCATCATCGGCTTGGAGATGGGCACCGTCTACAGCACGCTCGGCGCCCGGCTCGACGTGGTCGAAATGCTCGACGGGCTGATGCCCGGCGCCGACCGCGACCTGGTCAAGGTGTGGCAGAAGGTGAACGCGAAGCGCTTCGACCACGTCATGCTGAAGACCAAAACGGTGGCCGCCGAGGCCACGGCCGACGGCATCCTGGTGCGCTTCGAAGGCGAAGGCGCACCTGCGGCCCCGCAGCTTTACGACCTGGTGCTGCAGGCCGTCGGCCGCACGCCCAACGGCCGCAAGATCGGTGCCGACAAGGCCGGCGTGGCCGTCACCGACCGCGGTTTCATCCCGGTGGACGTGCAGATGCGCACCAACGTGCCTCACATCTACGCCATCGGCGACATCGTCGGCCAGCCCATGCTGGCGCACAAGGCGGTGCACGAGGCGCACGTGGCGGCAGAAGTGGCTGCTGGCGATGCCCACGCGCGCTTCGACGCCCGCGTCATCCCCAGCGTGGCCTACACCGACCCCGAAATCGCCTGGGTCGGCCTTACCGAGGACGACGCCAAGGCACGCGGCGTCGCCGTCAAGAAGGGCCTGTTCCCGTGGACGGCCTCGGGCCGCGCCATCGCCAACGGCCGCGACGAAGGCTTCACCAAGCTGCTCTTCGACGCCGCCACGCATCGCATCGTCGGTGGCGGCATCGTCGGCACGCACGCCGGCGACATGATTGGCGAGGTGGCACTGGCCATCGAGATGGGCGCCGACGCGGTGGACATCGGCAAGACCATCCACCCGCACCCGACGCTGGGCGAAAGCATCGGCATGGCGGCCGAGGTGGCCCATGGCAGCTGCACGGATTTGCCGCCGGCGCGGCGCTGAGTCCGGCCGGGGCGGCTAGACTCCGGAACCCTCACCAGAGACACCCCCCGGCCCATGTCCACTGCTGTCACCGAAGCCCAGCTGCTCGAAGCGCTGAAGACCGTCACCGACCCCAACACCGGCAAGGACTTCGTCAGCACCCGGCAGGTCAAGAACCTGCGCATCGAAGGCGGCGACATCGCCTTCGACGTCGAACTCGGCTACCCCGGCAAGAGCCAGGTGGCCGCTTTGCGCAAGGCGCTGATCACCGCGGCGCGCACGCTGCCGGGGCTGGGCAACGTCAGCGTCAATGTCACCAGCAAGATCGTTTCGCATGCCGTGCAGCGCGGCGTGCAACTGCTGCCCAACGTCAAGAACATCATCGCCGTGGCCTCGGGCAAGGGCGGTGTCGGCAAGAGCACGACCGCCGTCAATCTGGCGCTGGCGCTGGCTGCCGAGGGCGCCACGGTGGGCATCCTCGACGCCGACATCTACGGCCCCAGCCAACCCATGATGATGGGCATCGAAGGCCGCCCCGAAAGCGCCGACGGCCAGACCATGGAGCCGCTGGAGAACTACGGCGTGCAGGTGATCTCGATCGGTTTCCTGGTCGATGCCGACCAGGCCATGATCTGGCGCGGCCCGATGGCCACGCAGGCGCTTGAGCAACTGCTGCGCCAGACGCGCTGGCGCGACCTGGACTACCTGCTGATCGACATGCCGCCGGGCACCGGCGACATCGCGCTCACGCTCAGCCAGCGTGTGCCGCTGACCGGCGCCGTGATCGTGACGACGCCGCAGGACATCGCGCTGCTCGACGTGAAGCGCGGCGTGGAGATGTTCAAGAAGGTCGGTGTGCCCATCCTCGGCATCGTCGAGAACATGGCCGTGTACATCTGCCCCAAGTGCGGCCACAAGGAACACATCTTCGGCGCCGACGGCGGCCGCCGCATGGCCGAGCAGTACGAGGTCGACTACCTCGGTGGCCTGCCCTTGACGATGAGCATCCGCGAACAGGCCGACAGCGGCCGTCCGACCGTGGTGGCCGACCCCGAAGGCGAGATCGCCGCCACCTACCGCCAGATTGCGCGCACGGTGGCGGTGAAGATTGCGCAGAAGGCCAAGGACTTCTCGGCCAAGTTCCCGACCATCAGCGTCTCCAAGGGCACCTGATCAGCGCCGGCGCTCGTCGGTGGCGACGACCGCCGGCTTGCGCCGCGACTTCGTGGCCTGCTGCTTGACCAGCACCTCCTCGAGGCGCCTGCTCCATGCGCCGCTGGCATGCAAGCTTGCCAGCTCGGCTTCTCGTTGCGCGATCAGATCGTCGAAGCGGGTGCCAGCTGAGGCGAGCGCGCGGTCGACCGAACGGCGCTCCGGCTGAGCCATGTGCTGCACGATGCGATCGCGAACCGACTTGAAGATCTGCGACACCCGCGACGGGGTGATGTGCATCTCCTCGGCCAGCTTGACCGGCGTCAGGCCGATGCCGAGGTAAGCGTCGATGACCCTGCGTTCAGACTCCGGCAGTCCGGCGAAGAAGCTCTCGAGACGGCGCATCAACATGCCGGTGTCGACGCGGGCCTCGACCTCGTCCTGTGGCGTGGCCTGCGCGGTCTGTTGCGCCCCCTCGTCGGCGTCCTCGGGGTCGGACGTTGAACTCACGTCATGGCCGCACTGGGCGTCGCTTTCGGCCTGGAAGATCTCGTCGACGCTCAAACCGCTGAGGCGGCTGAGGTCGGCGGCCGTCGGGCGCGCGTCGGACAGGGCCTGCCATTGCTGCCTGGCCACCTGCACGACCTTCACCTTGCGCCGTTGTGGCCGTGTGAGGTGGTCCATCTGCCGCAATTCGTCGATCATGGCGCCGTTGACGCGCATCTTGGCGTAGCGCACGAAGGCCTCCCGGGCTTCGTCGGTGTCGCGGTCACCTTCCCACTCGAAGCCGAGTGCCGCCTGTGCCACCGCGATCAAGCCGACCTGGATCAGGTCGGCGCGTTCCACGTTCGACGGCAAGCGCCGCGCCAGCGCACTTGCGTGCTGGCGGACCCACGATTCGTTTCTGAGGATGAGCGATGAAGGCACGCCCTGCATCGAGATCATGATCTTTCCCGACAGGTTCCTGTCCGCATGGCGCGGGCGACTGAAAGCGATGACCCTCGAATCTATGATAGCCGGAAGGCCAGTATGCGCTTGCAGCATCGGCATATTCGCACGTTGTCCGGCCCGGCGTGATGTCCAAGCCTCGATCGGGCAGCGCCTGCTCCGACCCACAAGCGCCAACGGCGGATGCCCGGCCGCTCAGGCGGCTCGACCGCCGGCCTGGAGTTGCTGCAGTTCGGCCAGCGTGTTGGCGTTGTAGAACGCCGCAGGGTCGTCGAACTGCACTTCCACGCAACGGTGCCGCTGCGTCCAGCGGTCGATCTTGCGTTCGCCGCTCTGCAGGAAGGCGACCAGGCTTTCCAGCAGATCGATGCGCACTAGGCTGAACACCGGTTGCTTGCGCATCTCGCCGCCTTCCGGCGTGGCCGCCATGGCCACCTCGGCGTCGGCTGCCACCAGCGCCGCCGCCAGGCGTGGCACGAGGTCGGCAGGGAAGTTCGGCGTGTCGCAGGGCACCGTCACCAGGTAGGGCGTCGTGCAGTGCTCCAAGCCCGCCAGCAGGCCGCCCAGCGGGCCGGGGTAGTCGGGCAGCGGGTCGGGCCACACCGGCACGCCCATCGATTCGTAGGCCGACAAGTTGCGGTTGGCATTGATGATCAATTCGCCGACCTGCGATTGCAGGCGCAGCATCGCGTGCAGTGCCATCGGCATGCCAAGGTGGTTCTGCAGGCCCTTGTCGACCCCGCCCATGCGGCTGCCGCGGCCACCGGCGAGGATCAGGCCGGTGATCTGCTCCGGCGGAATGGTCATCGGGGTGCCTTCGTGCTGCGCACTGCGGTATTCGCCCTTGGGACGGCCCGGCGGGCTCATGTTTCGAGCATGTCGAAAGCCTGCGCCTCGATCTGCACGAAGCTGCGCGTGAACGCCGCCACGGCGCGCCAGGTGTCGGCGCGCGGATGCGCCGCGGTCGTCGTGCACAGGTCTTCCACCCAAGGCTGCAGATGGGCGCGGAAGAAGCGGCGCTGCCGCTCCAGGTTGCACACCGCCGCGTCGTCACCTGCGATGAGGTAGCGCATGACCTCGAACACATAGGACACGTGATCCTCGGTCTCGGCGCGCAGGGGGTCGCGCGTCAGGCCCAGGTCCATGAGGTCGGTGCGCAGCGCGGCCAGCGGCTTCTCGTTCAGGAAGCCGGTGAGGTAGAACGAGCCGTAGGCAAAGACCTCCGGCTTGCCGACGCCGTGGAACAGCGCCTCGTGCTCGGCGGCGGCGGCTTCCACCGTGGTCGCGCGCAGGGCACCGACGAGCTGCATCCACGGCTCCTCCAGGTGGGCGCCGGGTTCCGGCGCCTGCGTCACGGCGACCGCGAACTGCTGCAGCATTTCGGCGTCGGGCGGCGCCAGCCACAGGCGCGACAGCAGCCCGTAGAGCTCGGCGCGGGCCAGTTCCTCGCTGTCGTCGGTGCTGGCGAAGCGGAGCGGTGCGGTGGCGGTCATCGGCGGTCTGCGGTTCAGAGGTCCGTGATGCGGACTTCGCTGGGGTTGGAGTACATGTCGATGACGCGGCAGTCGGTGCACATCTTCAGGCGCTCGGCCGCTGCGCCCTGGAACATGGCGTGGCCGGCGAGCTTGCCCATCATCGACTCGATGCCGCGCAGGGTGCCGAAGGGCTTGCTGCAGCGGATGCAGAGAAAGGGCTCGGCTTCGTGCAACACACGCGAGGCCTTGCGCGCCTTGCCGCCGTCGGCGAGCCACAGCCTGGGCTGCAGCGTGATCGCGTCCTCGGGGCAGGTGACTGCACACAGGCCGCACTGCACGCAGTTCTTCTCGATGAAGCGCAGCTGCGGCCGTTCGGCATTGTCGGCCAGGGCGCTCACCGGGCAGGCGCCGACGCAGCTCAGGCACATCGTGCACTTGTGGGT
>JACZKT010000688.1 GCA_014859905.1 Rubrivivax sp. | reverse complement strand
CCGTTCCGCTGGGTGGCGCTGAGCGGCGACCCGCAAGACATCCGCAGGACCGACGCCAGGATGAAGGAGTTGTTCCCGCACGATGCGCCGTTGCACCGCTGGCTCGACATGGCCGGCGAGCGCATCGCCTTCCAGGGCCTGCCGGCGCGCATCTGCTGGATCGGGCTGGGTGAGCGGCACCGCGCCGGGCTGGCCTTCAACGAGATGGTGAAGAGCGGCGAGCTGAAGGCGCCCGTCGTCATCGGCCGCGACCACCTGGACAGCGGCTCGGTGGCCAGCCCCAACCGCGAAACGGAGGCGATGAAGGACGGCAGCGACGCGGTCAGCGACTGGCCGCTGCTGAACGCGCTGCTCAACACCGCCAGCGGCGCCACCTGGGTCAGCCTGCACCATGGCGGCGGCGTCGGCATGGGCTATTCGCAGCATGCCGGCATGGTCATCGTCTGCGACGGCAGCGACGAGGCCGCCAGGCGCATCGAGCGCGTGTTGTGGAACGACCCGGCGACCGGCGTCATGCGCCATGCCGATGCCGGTTACGACGAGGCCGTGGCCTGTGCGCGCGAGCAGGGCCTGAAACTGCCGATGGTGGGGCGGTGATGAGGGTGAACGCCGGGGTCGGCGAGGGCCTGCCATGCTGATCCGCCCCGGGCAACTCACGCTGGAAGAACTGCAGGCCATCCACGCCGGTGGCCAGCCGCTGGTGATGGACCCGCAGGCGCTGCCGACCATCGAGGCCAGCGCCGCCGTGGTGCGCCGCGCGGCCGAAGGCGACGCGCCGGTCTACGGCGTCAACACCGGCTTCGGCAAGCTCGCCAGCACGCGCATCAGCGAGGCCGACCTCGCCACGCTGCAGCTCAACCTGATCCGTTCGCACAGCGTCGGCGTCGGCGTGCCGCTCGATCCCGCCGTGGTGCGGTTGATGCTGGCGCTGAAGGCCGCCAGCCTGGCGCGCGGCTACTCCGGCGTGCGGCCGCTGGTCGTCGACACCTTGATGGCGGTGCACAACGCCGGCCTCGTGCCCTGCGTGCCGAGCCAGGGCTCGGTGGGCGCGTCGGGCGACCTGGCGCCGCTGGCGCACATGACATTGGCATTGCTGGGAGAAGGCGAGTTCCTCGTCGACGGCCAGCGCCGCCCGGCCGCTGCCGTCTTGCGCGAGCATGGCATCGCGCCGCTGGCGCTGCAGGCCAAGGAAGGCCTGGCGCTGATCAACGGCACGCAGACCTCCGCCGCGCTGGCGCTGCACGCGCTGTTCAGTTTCGAGCCGGTGCTCGAGGCCGCGCTCGTCATCGGCGCGCTCACGGTCGACGCGGCGCGCGGCAGCGACGGCCCCTTCGACCCGCGCATCCACCACTTGCGCGGTCAGCCGGGGCAGATCGACGTTGCGCAGTACTACCGCCAGCTGCTGGCCGGCAGCGCCATCCGCCTGAGCCACCTGGAAGGCGACGACCGCGTGCAGGATCCGTACTGCCTGCGCTGCCAGCCGCAGGTCGTGGGTGCCTGCCTGGACCAGCTGCGCCACGCCGCGCTGGTGCTGCTGCGCGAGGCCAATGCGGTGACCGACAACCCGCTCGTTTTCGCCGAGGACGGCGCGATGATCTCCGGCGGCAACTTTCACGCCGAACCGGTGGCCCTGGCCGCCGACGCGATGGCCTGCGCGATCGCCGAGGTGGGCGCGATCGCCGAACGCCGCATCGCGATGCTCATCGACAGCAGCGTCTCGCGCCTGCCGCCGTTCCTGACCGCCAACGCCGGCCTCGACAGCGGCTTCATGATCGCCCATGTCACGGCCGCGTCGCTGGCCAGCGAGAACAAGAGCCTGGCGCATCCGGCCAGCGTCGACAGCCTGCCCACCAGCGCCAACCAGGAAGACCATGTCAGCATGGCCACCTTTGCGGCGCGGCGGCTGCAGCCGATGATCGACAACGTGGCGCACATCCTCGGCATCGAGTTGCTGGCTGCAGCGCAGGGCATCGACTTCCTGCGCCCGCTGCACAGCTCGGTGGCGCTGGAGCAGGTGCATGCCTTGTTGCGTGCGCAGTGCCCCTCGATGATGCAGGACCGCTACATTGCGCCCGACATCGAGGCGGCAAGCGCCCTGGTAGGCGACGGTTCGCTGGCGCGCATCTTGCGCACGCTGCCGGGCCTGCCGACACTCTGGATTCCCGCCTGACCCCGCCCGTTCTCACCCACTGGAGCCTCCATGAAGAAGACACTGCTCGCCCTCGCCCTCGCGGCCGCTGCCGCCACCACCTTGGCCCAGGAAACCAAGGTCGCCATCGGCATGTCCGGCTGGACCGGCTTCGCGCCGCTGACGCTGGCCAAGGAAGCGGGCCTGTTCAAGAAACACGGCCTGGACGTGAGCATCAAGAAGATCCCGCAGAAGGACCGCCACCTGGCCATCGCCAGCGGCGACATCCAGTGCGCGGCCACGACGGTGGAGACCTGGATCGTCTGGAACGCCAACGGCGTGGCCACGACGCAGATCTTCCAGCTCGACAAGAGCTACGGCGCCGACGGCATGGTGGTCAAGCCCAACATCGCGAAGATCGGCGACCTCAAGGGCAAGACGGTCGCTGCGAGTGCGCCCGGCACGGCGCCCTACTTCACGCTGGCCTGGTTCCTGAACAAGAACGGGCTGACGCTGAAGGACGTGAACATCGTCAACCTCGAGCCGCAGGCCGCGGCCAACGCGATGATCGCCGGTACCGCCAACCTGGACGCCGCGATGACCTACGAGCCCTACCTGGGCGCGGTGCGTGCCAGGCCGGAGGCCGGCAAGATCATCGCCACCACGCTGGACTACCCGATGATCATGGACACCTTCGGCTGCACGCCCAGGTTCCTGGCCGAGAACCCCAAGGCCGCCAAGGCGCTGGCCGACGGCTACTTCGATGCCGTGGCCATGATCAAGGCCGAGCCGAAGAAGAGCTTCGAGATCATGGGCGCCGACGTCAAGCAAGGCGCCGAGGCCTTCGAGAAGAGCCAGGCCTTCCTGCGCTGGCAGGACCGCGCGGCGAACCAGAAGTTCTTCGCCGGTGAACACGCCGCGTTCAGCAAGGAGGCCGCCGATCTGCTGCTGGCCGCGGGCATCATCCGGCAGATCCCCGACCTGTCGAAGCTGGCGGACACGCGCTTCATCAAGTGAGACCGCTGACACCGGTCGCGCCGGGCACGCGCATCGTGCTCGGCGTGAGCTTCTTCGTGCTCTTCGTCGCACTGTGGTCGGCCGTCACCTTCGGCGGCCTGGTGCCGAAGATCTTCCTCGCCGACCCGCTGCAGATGCTGGGCTCGGGCTGGACGCTGCTGACCGAGATGGGTTTTGCCAGGGACATCGGCATGACGGTGTGGCGCGTGCTCGGCGGCTTCGTCATCGCCGCCGTGCTGGCGCTGCCGCTGGGCGTGCTGATGGGCGCCTACAAGCCCGTCGAGGCCTTCTTCGAACCCTTCGTCAGCTTTGCGCGCTACCTGCCGGCCAGCGCCTTCATTCCGCTGCTCATCCTGTGGGCCGGCATCGGCGAGGCGCAGAAGCTCGCCGTCATCTTCATCGGCAGCTTCTTCCAGCTCGTGCTGATGATCGCGGTGACGGTGGGCAACACGCGACGCGACCTCGTCGAGGCGGCCTACACGCTGGGCGTGAGCGACGGCAACCTGATCCGCCGCGTGCTGATCCCAGGCGCCGCGCCCGAGATCGCCGAGACCCTGCGCATGGTGCTGGGCTGGGCCTGGACCTACGTCATCGTGGCCGAGCTCATCGGTGCGTCCAGCGGCATCGGCCACATGATCACCGACAGCCAGGCGCTGCTGGCCACCGACCAGATCATCTTCGGCATCATCGTCATCGGCCTCATCGGGCTGGCCAGCGACCTGCTGTTCAAGGCCGCCAACCGCGGCTTCTTCCCGTGGGCGCAGCTGGGGCGATGAGCATGAACATCCTCTCGGTGCGCGGCGTCGAGCGTCGTTTCGACACCACGCTGGCGCTGCAGGCCACCGACCTGGACGTGGCCGAGAACGACTTCATCACCATCCTGGGCCCCAGCGGCTGCGGCAAGAGCACGCTGCTGCGCATCGTCGCCGGGCTGGACCACCCAACCCGAGGCGAGGTCCAACTCGATGGCCGGCGCATCAGCGGCCCCGGTGCCGACCGCGGCATGGTGTTCCAGAGCTACACGCTGTTTCCCTGGCTCAGCGTGCTGGACAACGTGTGCTTCGGCCTGCGCGAGCGTGGCTGGCCGCGCGCGCGGCAACTCGACGTCGCCCACGGCTTCCTGGCCAAGGTGGGGCTCAAGGGTTTTGCCGAGCACTACCCCAAGCAGCTCAGTGGCGGCATGCAGCAGCGTACGGCGCTGGCGCGCGCGCTGGCCAACGACCCGCGCATGCTGCTGATGGACGAACCCTTCGGTGCGCTGGACCACCAGACGCGCGAGCTGATGCAGGAACTGCTGCTGGGCATCTGGGAAGAGCAGCGCAAGACCGTACTCTTCGTCACCCACGACATAGACGAGGCCGTGTTCATGGGCAGCCGCGTGGTGGTGATGAGCGCGCGCCCGGGACGCATCAAGCTCGACCGCGTGGTGCCGCTGGTGCACCCGCGCCACTACTCGATCAAGACGTCACCGGCCTTTACCGAGCTCAAGGCCGAATTGACCGAGGCCGTGCGTGCCGAGGTGCTGGCAGCGCAGGCCCAGGCCGCCTGAAGCAGGCTCGGGAAGGGCCGCGCGGGCGGCAGCCGGCCCGGCGCCGCGATCGTCAGCGCTCGAGGTGCGGGTTGCCCATGCCCTCGGCCGGCGCGCCGGTGTCGGGGTCGATCCAGTCGGCTATGCCCAGTTCGTCCTCGGCCTCGCGCAGGCTCTCGCCGGGCTCGACGTTGTCGGGGTCGCCGC
>JACZKT010000687.1 GCA_014859905.1 Rubrivivax sp. | reverse complement strand
GGCGGACACCGCCAGGCGGCTCCGTGGCCACGCACAAGCTCACCAACCGCCAGCAGGAACAGCGCCTGCGCGACAGCTTCGTGAGTCCGCGCCGCGTGCGCGAATGGCGCGACATCCACTCGCAACTGCACACCGTGGTCGCCGAACACGGCTGGCGGCTGAACACGATGCCCGCCACCTACGAACAGATCCACGTTTCGATGCTGGCCGGGCTGCTGGGCAACATCGGGTGCAAGAGCGACGACGAGGAGTGGTACCTCGGCGCGCGCGGCATCAAGTTCTGGCGCCACCCCGGCTCGCACCTGAGCAAGAAGCCGGGGCGCTGGCTGGTGGCGGCCGAACTCGTCGAAACGACGCGCCTGTATGGCCGCAGCCTGGCGGCAATCGAGCCGACCTGGATCCCGCCGCTGGCCGGCCACCTGCTGAAGACACAGTTGCTGGAGCCGCACTGGGAGAAGAAGGCCGCCGAGGTGATCGCGCTGGAGCGCGCCACGCTGTACGGCATCGTCATCTACAACAACCGGCGCGTGAATTTCGGCCGCGTCGACCCGGCGGCGGCGCGCGAGATCTTCATCCGCGAGGCGCTGGTCGGCGACGAGTGGGAAACGCGGCTGCCCTTCCTGGCGCACAACCGCAAGCTGCTGCAGCAGGTGGCCGAACTCGAGCACAAGTCGCGCCGGCAGGACGTGCTGGTGGACGACGAGCTGATCCACGCCTTCTACGACCAGCAGCTGCCGCGGGATGTGTGTTCCGGGGCGACGCTGGAGCGCTGGTTCCGCGAGGAACTGAAGACGCAACCCAGGCTGCTGCAGCTCACGCGCGAGGAACTCATGCGCCACGAGGCCGCGGGCATCACCACCGCGGCCTTCCCCAAGACCGTGCGGCTGGGCGGCATCGACTGCACGGCGAGCTACCTGCACGAGCCGGGTGACGCCAAGGACGGCCTCACCGTCACGGTGCCGATCTATGCGCTCAACCAGGTCAACGAGGAGCGCTGCGAGTGGCTGGTGCCGGGCATGCTGCGCGACAAGGTGCTGGCGCTGGTGAAGAGCCTGCACCAGCGACCGCGAACGCGGCTGGTGCCCTTGCCCGAGTTTGCTGCCGAGTTCTGCGCCGGCGTGCCGTTTGCGCAAGGGGGCCTGGTCGATGCGTTGCTGAAGGCGGTGCGCGAGCGCACGCAGCTCGCCGTGCAGCGCAACGACTTCAAGCTGGAGCAGCTGCAGCCGCACCTGTTCATGAACTTCCGCGTCGTCGACGAACACGGCCGCCAGCTCGGCATGGGGCGCGACCTGGCCGGGCTCAAGGCCGAGTTCGGCGCCCAGGCGCGCAGCGCTTTCCAGGCCTTGGCGGCGCTGAAGCGGGAGACGGTGCCGGCGTCACCGCCCTCACCCCAGCCCTCTCCCGCCAGCGGGAGAGGGGGCCACACAGGTCGTGCACATGGCGCGGCATCTCTCCCTCTCCCGCCTGCGGGAGAGGGCCAGGGTGAGGGTTTCGCCAGCTCGACCACTGCCCCGGCGCTCTACACCGCCTGGACCTTCGGCGAACTGCCCGAACTGATGGAGCTGCGCCGCGGCACGCAGGTACTGATCGGCTTTCCGGCACTCATCGACCGCGGCAGCGGCGTCGAGATCGAGGTCTTCGACGAACCCGAGCTCGCGGCAGCCAAGCACCGCGCCGGCCTGCGCCGGCTGGTCGCGCTGCAGATCCGCGAGCCCTTGAAGTACCTGGAACGCAACATTCCCGAGCTGAGCACGATGGCGGCGGCCTACCTGAGCCTGGGCACACTGGAGGAGCTGCGTCAACAGATCATCGACGTGGCGCTGGACCGCGCCTTCCTGGCCGAGCCGCTGCCCACCGGCGAGCGCAGCTTCAAGGTGCGCCTGGAGGAGGGGCGCGCGCGGCTGAACCTGATCGCGCAGGAGGTCGCACGGCAAGCCGCCACCGTGCTGCTGGACCATGCTGCCGCGCTGCGCAAGCTCAGGGACAGCAAGCCGCCGCGCGAGGTGGCCGATGACATCCAGGCCCAGTTGCAGCGCCTGGTCGGCAAGCGTTTCCTGGTGCAGACGCCGTGGCCCGCGCTGCAGCACCTGCCGCGTTACCTGAAGGGTGTCGTGCTGCGCCTGGACAAGCTGCGCGCCGACCCGTCCCGTGACGCCGCCCGCCTGGCAGAGCTGCGGCCGCTGGAGCAGCGTTGGCTACGCCGCGTCACTGAGCTGCGCGGCGCCGGCCACGCGCGGCTGGAGGAGTTCCGCTGGCTGCTGGAGGAACTGCGCATCAGCCTCTTTGCGCAGGAGCTGCGCACACCACAGCCGGTGAGCGTGAAGCGGCTGGAGAAGGCCTGGGCGCAGCTGTCGGCTTGAGCATCAGGCGTGGCCTCGCATGGCACCCCGTCCTGCCGCCGTCGACATGCATCACGGAAGCTGTTGCAAATGACAATGATTCGCGATTACACTATGTACCAGTCATCCCTGCAGAAGGAATCCTGATGAACCCGCAAGCCCTGCGCCACCTCGGCGCCTTGATGTTCGGCGCCGTCGCCGTGCTGTCGTCGACCCTGGTCCAGGCCCAGGAAAAGGTGCTCAACCTGTACTCGGCGCGCCATTACCAGACCGACGAGGCGCTGTATGCCAACTTCACCCAGACCACGGGCATCCGCATCAATCGCATCGAGGCCGACGACGCCGGCATCCTGGCGCGGCTGAAGGCCGAAGGCAGCGGCAGCCCGGCCGACGTGATCCTGCTCGTCGACGCCGCGCGGCTGTGGCGCGGCGAACAGGACGGCCTGTTCCAGCCCGTCAGGTCGGCCGTGCTCGAGCAGCGCATCCCGGCGCAGTTCCGCGGCGGCGTCACGCCGCAGGGCGCGCAATGGTTCGGCATGTCGACGCGGGCCCGGGTCGTGGTCTACGACAAGGCACGCTTCAAGCCTGCCGACGTCGACAGCTACGACAAGCTCGCTGCGCCCGCGCTCAAGGGCCAGCTCTGCGTGCGCAGCGGTTCACACCCCTACAACCTGAGCCTGTTCGGGTCGATGCTCGAACACCTCGGGCCGCAGCGCACCGAAGAGTGGCTCAAGGGCCTGGTGGCCAACATGGCGCGTGCGCCCAAGGGCGGCGACACCGACCAGATCCGCGGCGTGGCCTCGGGCGAGTGCGGCGTGGCGCTGAGCAACAGCTACTACGTGGCGCGGCTGATGCGCTCGAACAAGCCCGAGGACAAGGCGGCGTCGGAACGTTTCGCTGTCGTTTTCCCCAACCAGTCGAGCTGGGGCACGCACATCAACATCGCCGGCGCTGCGGTGGCGCGCCACGCCAAGAACCGCGACGCCGCGGTGCAGTTCCTGGAGTACCTGTCCAGCGACACTGCGCAGCGCTACTTCGCCGACGGCAACAACGAGTACCCGGTGGTGGCCTCGGCCGCCACCGAGAACCCGGCGCTGGTGAGCCTGGGCCGCTTCAAGGCCGAGACCGTGCCCATCGGCCAGGTCGGTGCGAACACGGCCGCGGTGCAGCAGATGCTCGACCGCGTCGGCTTCAAGTAAGCGCCGGCAGCGCCGGCGGCCGGGCCGGCAACGGCGGCAACGGTGCCGTCAAGCGGGCACCGAAGGCAGGCCCGCCAGTGCCATCGCCAGCTCGGCCTCGTCGTAGGGCTGGTCGACCAGCTTGCCGTCGTGGTAGTTGCTGTAGGCGCTCATGTCGAAGTGGCCGTGGCCGCAGAGGTTGAACAGGATCACCTCGCTCTTGCCTTCGGCCTTGCAGCGCAGGGCCTCGACGATGGCGCCCTTGACGGCGTGGTTGGCCTCGGGCGCCGGCACGATGCCTTCGGCGCGCGCGAACAGCACGCCGGCTTCGAAGCAGTCGTTCTGGTGGTAGGCCGTGGCCTCGATGATCTTCAGCTCCGCCAGGTGCGACACCAGCGGCGCCATGCCGTGGTAACGCAGCCCGCCGGCGTGGAAGCCCGGCGGCGTGAAGGTACTGCCCAGCGTGTGCATCTTGGTCAGCGGCGTCAGGTGTGCGGTGTCACCGAAGTCGTAGGCGAACTTGCCGCGTGTCAGGCTCGGGCAAGCCGCCGGCTCCACCGCGACGATGCGGCGCTGCTTGGTCTTGCCGCCGCCGCGCAACTGCTGGCCGATGAAGGGGAAGGCGATGCCGGCGAAGTTGCTGCCGCCGCCGGTGCAACCGACGATCACGTCGGGGTCGTCGCCGGCCATCTCGAACTGCAGCATCGCCTCCTGGCCGATGATGGTCTGGTGCATCAGCACGTGGTTGAGCACCGAACCGAGGGCATATTTCGTGTCGTCGTGCGTCGCCGCCACTTCGACTGCTTCGCTGATGGCGATGCCCAGCGACCCCGGGTGGTTCGGGTTCTGCGCCAGGATCGCGCGGCCGGCATGCGTCAGGTTCGAAGGGCTGGGGTGGCAGATGGCGCCGTAGGTCTCCATCAGCGCGCGGCGGTAGGGCTTCTGGTCGTAGGACACGCGCACCTGGAAGACCGTGACCTCCAGGCCGAACAGCGCACCGGCGAAGGCCATCGACGAGCCCCACTGGCCGGCGCCGGTTTCGGTGGCGATCTTCTTCACCCCGGCCTGCGCGTTGTACCAGGCCTGCGGCACGGCGGTGTTGGGCTTGTGCGAGCCGGCGGGCGACACGCCTTCGTACTTGTAGTAGATCCTGGCCGGTGTGCCCAGCGCCTTCTCGAGCCGATGGGCGCGCACCAGCGGGCTCGGCCGCCAGAGGCGGAAGACGTCGCGCACCGGTTCGGGAATGGGGATCTCGCGTTCGGTGCTGACCTCCTGCAGGATGAGTTCCATCGGGAACAGCGGCGCCAGGTCGTCGGGGCCCACGGGCTGCAGCGTGCCGGGGTGCAGCGGCGGCGCCGGCGGCACCGGCAGGTCGGCCATGATGTTGTACCAGTGGCGCGGCATGCGGTCTTCGTCGAGCAGGAATTTGGTCTGGGGCATGGTCGTTCTCGGGTGGGGGCGGGTCAGCATCGTAGGAGTTCCGCCGCGGTCCGTGAAGCGCAGGTTTGCCCCAGGGGTCGCGCGCGGCCGGACTCGGCAATGGTTCAGGCGATCAGCAGTTCGAGTGCCCGGTCCATGCCGCCCGTGGTGATCGACAGCATGGCCTGCTCCAGCACCGCCGGCTTCGGGTGATAGGCGATCGACAGGCCGGCCGCCTTCATCATCGGCAGGTCGTTGGCGCCATCGCCCACGGCGATGGCCTGCTCGGTGCCGATGCCCATCAGCTCGCATACCTCGAGCAGCACGCGCCTCTTCTCGGCGCCGTCGACGATGTCGCCCCAGGGGCGGTCGAACAGGGTACCGGTCAGCTTGCCGTTGGCCACGCCCAAGGTGTTGGCACGCGCGAAGTCCAGCTGCAGGCGGCGCCGGATGCGTTCGCTGAAGAAGGTGAAGCCGCCCGACACCAGCAGCGTCTTCAGCCCCGCCGCGCGGCACGCGGCGACGAAGGTCTCGACGCCGGGGTTGAGCTGCAGCTTCTCGTCGTAGACACGTTGCAGCGCCGACTCGGGCACGCCGGCCAGCAGCGCCAGGCGGCGTCGCAGGCTGTCCTTGTAGTCGGCGATTTCGCCGCGCATCGCGGCTTCGGTGATCTCGGCCACCTCGGCCTTGCGGCCGACGATGTCGGCGATCTCGTCGACGCACTCGATGTTGATCAGCGTCGAGTCCATGTCGAAGGCGACCAGCTTGTAGTTCGACAGCGGCAGCGGCGGCACGAAACCGCGGGTGAACAGGCCGGGGGCGTACTCGGTGGCAGACATGGTGTTGCGGCGGTGGCGTGAGACCTTGGCCTGGTGTCCAGGCCGGAACGGGCAGGCACACGATGGTAGCCGGGCGCGCGCCGGCGCAGGTCCGGCGCGGCCGCGAGCGCGGCTTCCTCGGTTTGTCGCGGGTGTTCGACGACGCCACGCTGCACGTCACCGGAACGCTGCCGCCCTGCCTGCAGGGCAGCCTCTTGCTCAACGGCCCGGCGCTGCGGGACCTTCCCGGTGGCGCGCTGCGACACTGGTTCGATGGCTACGCGATGCTGCACCGCCTGCGCATCGGCGGCGGTCGCGTGCGCTACCGCCGCCGCTTTGTGCAAAGCGATGCCTGTCTTCGCAGCACCGCCATCGGCGTGCTGGTGAAGGGTGAGTTCGGCAGCCCGACCCCGGCCTCGCTGTGGGCGCGGCTGCTGGGCAGCAAAGGCACCGACAGTCCGGCGGTGGTGATGTCACGCCACGGCACGCGCTGGACGGCGGTCAGCGAGACGCCGTAGCTCACCAATTTCGACCCCGAGACGCTGGCCACCGAGGAGCGGATCGACCTGCACGGTGGCGAACTGCGCCTGCACCTGATGGCCGCCCACGGCTGCACGCTCGCCGATGGCAGCTACCTCAATGTCGGCAACCGGCTGGGCCGCAGCTGCGAACAGAAGCTGTTCCGGCAGGCTCCGGGCGCGACCGAAGCGGTACTGGTGGCCAGCGTGACCATGGCACGCGCGGGCTGCACGCATGCCTTCGCTCTGGCACCGGGGCACGCCATCCTCTGCGAATGCGCGCTGCGCGCCAAGGTCTTGAGCTTGCGCTTCGGCGCCGCCGCGTACAAGGACAACTTCGCCTGGGACCCGGCTGCCGGTTCCAGGCTGCACGCCGTGCCCCTGAACGGCGGCGCCGTGCGCAGCTGGGACATTCCACCGATGATGGCCTTCCATGCCACGCAGGCCTGGAGCGATGGTGACGCGCTGATGCTGGAACGCGCCATCTACGCCGACGCCGCGGTGTTCGACGAGCTGACGCTCGAGCGCCGCCGGCAAGGCTTGCCGACGCGCACCGTGCCGAAACTGGTGCGCTACCCGCTGCGCCCCGGCCAGCGCCGGGCACGCGTCTGCTGGGGGGCCAGCGGCTTCGAGAACGGCGAGTTCTTCGACTGCATCCTGCGTGTCGACCTCGGCAGCGGCGCCGCAGGTGCTGTCCTTCGGCTTCCACGCCGCGTTCATGCCGGCGTAGGCGCCGATCTCGCGTTCGATGCGCAACCGACCGTTGCCGGCGCGCTTCGATGCCGGTCTCGTCGGCGTGCCCGCCCGGACGCCAACCGGGGCGCCCCGGGGTTTCAGCAGTTGAAGGGTTCGATGCCGCCGTCGAAGGAGCGGCGCTCGAAGCTGATGGGGCCGATCTCCAGCCGCTGGGCGCCCACTTGCAGCGGCGGCAGGCGCAGCTCGAAGGCGGCCAGGCCGTCGGGCACCGACGCTTCAAGGAGCAGCCGCGTCGGCGTGGCGGCCGGTGCCGGGACGGCGTGCAAGGGCGTGTCCAGCGCGACGGAGTCGTCGAAGTCGAGATGGAACTGCGCGAAGCGCAGCGGCTCGCGGCGGCCGCTGGCGGCGTCGGTCAGCACGACGGCGGACTCGGCGAAGCGCCAGGGCCGCGGGTCGCGCACCGCCAGCGTCTGCGTGCCGCGCAGCGTCTCGGCGCGAAGCTGCGTCTCGAAGCGCGACCAGCTGCCCGTCCACAGCAGCGGACCGGATGCGACCTCGAAGCTGCGTTCGCCATAGGCCACGATGTTCTCGCAGGCCAATTGGGGCGTGTCGCGCCGGCATGCGGTTTCACGTTCGCGCAGGCGCTGCTGCTCGACGGCGCTGCGGTAGTCGCCCGGGCGCGCGGCGCTGCCCGGGCGGCTGAGCACGATGGCTGCCGTGGCGTGGGACTGTCCGTCGATCAGCACCGCCGGCAGCTGCAGCGCGAAGCTCGATGGTGCGAAATCGGCGGCCGCTTCGAACGACCAGCGTGCGTGGCCGTAGGG
>JACZKT010000686.1 GCA_014859905.1 Rubrivivax sp. | reverse complement strand
CGTGTTGACCATCGCCTACTTCGATCGCATGGGACTACCCCGACTCTCATGACCTCAAACTCTCGAACCGCCCGGTGCGGACCCGCACGCCGGGTGGTGTGGCAGGGGTGCCTCCCATAACGGAGGCCCCCTATGCCGATGGCCGATCCCCGTCTCGACCCCCGGTTGTGAGTTGGACTTTGTGAGACTTCTTGAAGTCGAATGGACCGGAATCGATGGCGAGTGTGCATATTGAGCCTGTTTTCTTCGTGTTCTCTCCGCCCTACGGGCCCCGTAGCAATGAGGCTGTCAGCGATGGACGCCGAAGAGACGAACGAGACGCGATCGGTGGTGCGATGCTCAGCACCACACTGCTACCCGGCGATGCCGCGTGACGCACAAGCGCGGGTGCTCTTCTGACCGCTCAGCTTGCCCAGGTTCGCATCGAACGATCGCAGCATCCAGCTTCTTCGTCAGCGCGCAAGGCGGGCTGTCCGGATAGTGTTGGGCCAGGATCTGCTTACCTGCTCCAGGCTGCCGACATGAAGAGCGCGCTCGTCTGGCGAAAGGGTGCGCGCGAACTGTCAGGCGACACGACAAACTGACCCCCTGACGACACGAGGAATTGACCCCCTTCGTGGAAGGAGGTCGAAGTGCAAGAAGTGGTCGAGCAAGCTCCCTGGTCCGAGAGGATCGAAGGGAGGCAGGCGATGCAGACGCCTGAGGACGTACAGGCGATGCTCAAGCTGGCGTCGCTGGGCTGGGGAGCCAAGCGCATCAGCCGAGAGCTGGGCTGCAGCCGCAACACGGTGCGCAGCTATCTGCGCCAAGATGGCTGGCAGCCGTACCAGCAGCCGCAGCGGCCTGGCCGGCTAACACCACACCGGGAGTGGCTGGCCGACCGGTTCCGTCAGCACCGTGGCAACTGCGATGTGTTGCGGCAGGAACTGCAGCGCGAACATGGCCTCACGGTGAGCCTGCGAACCGTCGAGCGTGCCGTCGCGCACCTGCGTCGCGAAGTTCATGCGCAGACGGCGGCCACCGTGCGCTTCGAGACGCCGCCGGGCCACCAGATGCAGATCGACTTCGGCACCGTGCGCTTGGCCGTAGGCGGCGAGCAGGTCAAGGTTCACCTGTTCGTGGCCACACTGGGCTACTCACGCCGGACCTACGTGGTCATGTTCCTGCACGAACGCCAGTCGGCGTGGCTGCAGGGCCTGGAAGGGGCGTTCCGGCACTTCAGCGGCACGCCCCGCGAGGTCCTGGTCGACAACGCCCGCGCGCTCGTCAACGAACACGACGCGCAGACCCGCGAGGTCGCCTTCAACGACCGCTTCCACGCCTTCTGCCGCTACTGGGGCGTGACACCCCGGGCGTGTGCGCCGTACCGTGCCAGGACCAAGGGCAAGGACGAGCGCGGCGTGGGCTACGTCAAGCGCAACGCCATCGCCGGTCACCGCTTCGTATCCCTGGAGGAACTCCAGGCGCACCTGACCCGCTGGATGCGCGAGGTGGCCGATGTGCGGGTGCATGGCACCACCGCCGAGCCGCCCATCGACCGCTTCGAGCGCGACGAACGAAGTGCGCTGGCGCCGCTGGCGGCCAAGGCGCCGTTCCTGCAGGTACGCGAACTCAGCCGGCGCGTTCACACCGACGCCTGCATCGAGCTCGACACCAACCGCTACAGCGTGCCGTGGAAGCTCATCGGCGAGACCGTCACCGTCGTCGTGGCCGATCGGCAGGTGCGGGTGCAGTACGCCGGCCAGGAAGTGGCTTGCCACGCGCAGAACGCGGGCCGGCGCACCAGCATCATCGAACGCGGCCATCTGGTCGGCATCGTCGGCGCGCACCTGGTCGGAGTGAGCTGGCTTGTACGGCCGAGCGCCGCGGCAGCGGCGCCACCACCGGCCGCGCCGGCTGAACTGCTGAGGCCGCTGGCCGAGTACGAGACTGCCCTTGGAGGGGGCTGGTGATGGCCGCGGTCAAGAAGACCAAGCCGGTCGAGGTACTGAACGACCTCGAGCCGATGCTCACGCGGCTCAAGCTCACCGCGATCCGCGACCAGCTCGACACGCTGCTGGACCAGGCCGGGCGGGCCGAGCTGAACCTGCGGGAGGCGCTGGCGATGCTGTGTGCCGCTGAGGTGGCGCGCAAGGACGAGCGACGCATCCAGATGGGCATGTCGATCGCCAAGTTCCCGTGCGTGCGCACGCTGGAGGGCTTCGAGTACGACGCGCAGCCGTCGGTGGACCCCAAGCAGATCCGCGAGCTGGCCACCTCGCGCTGGGTGGCCAACGGCGACAGCCTGCTGTTGCTCGGGCCGCCCGGCGTGGGCAAGACGCACCTGGCGGTGGCTCTGGGCCGCGAGGCAATCGTGCGGGGTTACTCGACGCTGTTCGTGCCGGCGACCAGCCTGGTGACGCAACTGGCCAGGGCGCATGCCGAGGGTCGCCTTGAGGAGAAGCTGCTTCACTTCACCAAGCCCAAGTTGCTGGTGGTGGACGAGTTGGGCTACTTGCCGTTCGAGGCGAATGCGGCGCACTTGTTCTTCCAGCTCGTGAGCCGGCGCTACGAGCGCGGCTCGATGCTGGTGACGAGCAACCGATCGGTGGCCGAATGGGGCGGCGTGTTCGGCGACGCCGTCGTGGCCACGGCCATCCTCGACAGGCTGCTGCACCACAGCCACGTCATCACGATCCGCGGCGACAGCTACCGCCTGCGAACGAAGCGCCGCGCTGGCCTGGTTAACCAGGCCAGCGCGAACACCGCAACTCAAACCGATTGATCAGCAACCGGGGGTCACTTCTGGATGTCGCCAGGGGGTCAGTTCCTGATGTCGCTTGACACGAACGACGACCCGCACTCGTGATAGTAGAGATCGAAGAACTGCTCGCTGGGCAACTCGTCATGGTTGTACTCACGCTGCGTCCACCCATCGAGCTCGCCGCGAATCCCGTTCACACGGTTGTAGACACCCCTTGCGCGGTACTTCAAGAAGCCCGACGCAGTTGCCGGCGCCGAGCAAGCCCTTTCAGGCAGGGGCTGGCTGCCGGAGATGTTGCGTGTCGGCGCCCGGGTGTCGGAGGACTCGAGCCGACAGGCCCCGGACGGCGGCGGTGATGGGGCGAGCCGCGAGCCGCGGCCGTTCGAGGAGGTTGCCCTGGCAGTCGCAGTAGCGCAGCTTCAGAGCGTGGCGTCCGTGCCCATTCCGATTGCAACGGCCGAAGGACAGGAGTGGCCAGCGCCGCCTATGCAGACAGATGCTCGTTGTACGGTCTTGCGGACCATCGGCGCAGCAACGGCAGATGCTCATGTTTGCAGGCGCATGCGGTCCTCAACAGCAGGACGCTGGCGCGCCGCCGGCCGCAGTCGGCGCAGCGGTTCCTCACTGCCAGGAACACCATGCCGATCATGACGACGAGGACGGAGAGGACGATCACGCCCACGATGATCGCGGTGGATGTCAGGCTGGCTGCGCTGAATGCCCCAATCGTTGCAACGACGCCCACCGCATGGAACAGGACGGCGTGCCGGCCCGCACGTTCTTCCCCGGTCGCAGCGACCCGAACTGCTGCCAGATAGGCCAACGCCAACAAGATGAGCGCCACCATCGCGCCGATCTTGCCGCCGCCGCTCATGAAGCCTCTCCAGATGCGCTCGACGATGACGTCCGGCGAAAAGCCCTTGCGCAGCCCGAACACGAACTCGAGGATGAATCGAGGGACCTGCGTGGCGGCGCCGGCCATCGCCGCGTAGAGCGCAATCTTCATCAGGAAGGTTCGGTGCAGCAACGTGTCCAGGCCGAGGCGCACGATTTCGGCACACAGGACCAGGTACAGGATCACGCCGGTCGCCGTCGTGATGGCCAGGTTCCACCAATGGCGTTCCATGCCGAACACTTCCTGCCAACCGGTCATCAACAGCAGCGAAAGCGGCTGGGCGCCAGCGACGATAAGCGGGTACAGAACGACAGACAGCAGCACGAAGTCGTGCCGATGAATGACGCGCCGGCGCGCGGAACCCGTGGGGTGCAGGTGAACGAAGTCCAGCAGCGCGCCGAAGCGCGCAGACGGCAGCGTGTTCTTCGCAAAGACTCGATCGGCAAGGACGCTGCTGCCGCTCACTTGCGATCCGCGAAGGTCGTGCAGATGCTCGCGGCGCACCGCGAAGTAGTACGAGTACACGAACACCACCAAGGAGGACAGCGCCAGGAGCACCACGTGGTAGGACATGCTGAGGTAGATGGCGGGATCCCAGACCAGTTCGAAGCCCCAAGCCCGGTGAACGCTGCCCAGGCCGCGTCGGTCGATGAAGCCCAGCACCGGCAGGAAGATGAGCAGCAGCCAACCGAAAACCCGGAAGTGGACGATGACCAGGCGGCGCGCTCCGATCTCCACCGCTGTCCCTCGCAGTTCCAGATGCGAAACCTCATGCCCCAGTTGTGCGGCGAACGCTTCGGGGTCCTCCGACTGGCGCTTGCGCTGGCCCAGCCCCACGACCACGGCTGACTTGTCGTCGTCGTCACCTTCTCGGACTTCGAGTGCGGAGGCGTTCTTTGGTGTATAGCGGAGCTGCGGCGCCTCGCCCAGTGTTGATCGGCGGGACACCTGCGCCAATGCGCTGCGGATGCCTTCGAACGTGGGCGCCACCGCAGCCGCCTCCAAGCGCCGGGCCGCTGCGATGCCGCGGCGCCTGCGCAGCACCGACACGGTGGCGATCACCGCCGCGCCGAGCAGCGAGAGCACGACGCCCGTCACAACCACGTTGATGTGGATGACATCGCCGACCGCCTTCAACGGGAAGCCTCGCCACAACTGTGCGAGAAAGACATACTGCAGCGCGGCGAGGATCGCGACCGCGACGGCCGCCGGAACCTCGGAGACACCCAGTCGCGTAATCAGTCGGGCAGGGTGGGTGTTCGCGGGCCAGGCGATCACTCGGCGGGCTTCAGCTTGCCGAACAAGATGTCGAAGCCGGCATTCAAGATGTTCTTCTGCTTGCGTGTGACCTTGCTCTTGGCGATCGCGACCTCGATCTCCGTTCTAAGCCGTGTCGCTTCATCGGCGCTGGCTTGTCGCTTGAGCAACTTGTCGAGCAGCGCGCCTGCCGCCTTCTTCGCCTGGTCCTTGACGACGTCCTTCGCGACGTCACCCAGAAACGTGAGCAAGAAAGGAACGACGGCCGCGGCGAAGGTGGCGATCTCGGCGCCGCCGATGAACCTGCCTTCATCCTGAGACACCGCTCGATGCCAATCGGTGATCAGCGCGTCGAAGGTGTCCTCAATGACGAAGACATCGTCGGGCTCGACTTGGGTGACGATGTCCGTTGCCAGCTGCTTCAGCGTGTCTCGTTCGCTTGCCATGATCACCCTCCGGTACAGGCTTCACGCGAGCCTGACGTGCCCGGGCGGAACTGCGCGGTGTCGTCAAGCTCTGCCAGAGCCTCGCGCGTCAGCGTCGCAGCATCGATCCATGGCGTCGGGACGTAGCGCGCCAGGTTGCGGCGCCAATACCCGCACTGCTCTTGCAGCGCCTGCGCGTCGCGCTCCAGGTGGTGCTTCGGACATCCACCCCAGCACAGCGGGAGGAACGAGCAGCCGCCGCAGCGCGACTCGTGCGTGGGATCGTAGGTCGTCCACCACTGCTGATCGGATGCCGCCGCCACTGTCGCGTTCAGCGGTTGAATCGGGATGACACGCCTTGAGGTTGCGTGCAACTTGCCCACGGCACGACTGGGCTCGGACACCTGAAGGCCGCATCGATAGAGCGCCTTGTCCGCACCGAACACGACCGAGTCATCGGCCAGCGCGGCGCAAACACTCATTCTCGGCTGCAACTGCCCGTTGGAGACGTAGGGATCCTCGAAACGAACCGAGTCTCCGCATTCGCTGCGCATCTGCGACGACAGCGCATCGAACGAGCGCGAGTCCAGCCCATGATCGAGCATGAACTTGGAGCGCTCCGAGTACTGCGCGAGGCGAGCGGGCGCGACAACGATCGGGAACCGCCGCCCGAACCATTCGCGCTCGCGTGCCATGTTCATGAGGGGGACCGCATCGCCGGCGTTGCCGGGGTCGATGTTCACGCGCAGATCGACCCGGACGTGGTCCAGCAGCGCGTCGATCAGTGCGACCGCTTTCGTGAAGGACGAAGTTCCGTCGTCGGGGCGGTGCTGGCGGCGGTAGCGCCGGCGCCGGTTGTGTTCGTGCTCCAGGCCGTCGAGCGAAATCTGGGCTTCGCGAATTGCGTGGCGTGCGACGAAGGCGCCGACATCGTCGGGCCACAGGGTCCCGTTCGAGACGATGGAGGCCGCATAGGCGACGCCCCGTTCGCGACACAGGGCTTGCAGCGACTGCGACAAGACTTCAATCAGGTCCGGGTTGAGCAGCGGCTCACCCCCGTACCAATCGACATGCAACGAGCGCTTGCCTGACGCGTCGAGGCGGTCGGTCACCCATCGCGCGATGGTGGCAGCATCCGGAGCCTCCAGTCGTTGTTCGCTGCGCTCTTCGTAGCAGTAGTAGCACGCGAGGTTGCAGTCCAGGGTGGTGGTGATCGTCACTACCATCGGTGCTTCTCGCCTGGCATCCCAGAATCGGCGGCGCACCTCCGCGACCTCGTCGAAGTCGGGATCGACGAGAAACCCGCCCTGAATGAGCCGATCGAGCACGTCCGCTTGCCAGCCCTCGCTCGACCAAGCCTGCACGGCCGAGCTCCACTCGGCGCCCAGAGATGCCGCGGCTTCGCCCTCGAGCACCCAGGACACGCCGGTGCGCCCGTTGAATAGCACGACGCGCTCGCCGTGCACGAACGAAAAGTTGTAGCGCGATGCCAGCAGCGTCGCCGGCATCGGCATTGGCGCGCCCATGCCGCGCCTACTTGGACTTGCCCGCCGGATTGATGACGTCGGAGCCGATGTCGATGATGGCCAGGCAGGCGCCGCCCATGCCGCACAGCCGCGCGGCTTGCGAGACCTTCTTCAGGTCCGGCGTGTTGAAGACGACTTCGCGGACTTCGAGCCGCATGCCCTTCTTCAACTGGACAGCCGGTTTCTTGTCATCGCTGACGATGAGTCGCATCGTCTCGGCCTGCGGCATCCAACCTGGTTTCCCCCGTTTAACGAGAACGCGCGGGCTGTCGACCACCTTGTGCACGTCGCCGCTCGCGGCATCTGCCTGGAAACAGGCGGGAAAATGTGGTTGACCACAACGACTTTCGAGATGATCCACGCCGGAGGCCCGACCCGAACAAGTTGCATGACTGCGGGCTGAAGCGGAGAACGTCCGACAGGGTCGACCATCCAGGGCGCTAGGATCAGCAAGCGAAACGCCGCGTGCCCAACGAGGGCGTGCGGTGTCGGACCTGAACCAGGACCAAGACCGACCGGCAAGATGAGTGGCGTAGGAAAACGCATCGGCGACGAGTTGTACGTGCACGTGTCTGCCGTCGACGGGTTGACCGATCTTCGACAACGGACGGTGATCCGGGAGGCGATTGCCTTGCTCCCGCCGCCGGTGGCAAGTTTAGTAAACGTCGTCAAACTCAACACGCGGTCCAACCGAGTCTCGCTGCTTGAGTACACAGCCTTCGACGAAGACGCGTTTCCGGCACTGGCCAACAGTTGGACTGGATCGAACGCCAGCGCCGGGTTCACGCAGCGCTCCTACGCCGAGTCGCTCAATCCGCCGATACTGCATCGCAAGGAATTGCTGGTGCATGAGGACCATCCGGACCGAGCGAAATGGTGCGCGCTGACGGCCGAAACAGAGAGCCTTGGGCTGTTCGATGACACGAGGATCATCGGATTTCGGATGAACTGGGAGCGGCTGGTCGCTGCTAAGGGCTACCAGCTGCAGTGTGGCGAGTTCGTCCCCCTCGCGAATGCGATCGACGGTGGCGACCAGTCTGGCAGTCCCTCTGCCGAGGAGGTTGTTTACAGGCACCGCACAGCGCTTTCGCGCAACGCAATATCGGCGCCAGTACAACTGCTGCTCAGGCATGGCCTGCTGACACACGAGACGTCGTTCTTCGATTACGGGTGCGGGCGAGGCGACGACGTTGTGGCGCTGAAGAGTGAGGGATTTCCAGCGGCCGGGTGGGACCCGCACTACGCGGCGGATCGCCAACGGATCTCTGCGGACGTTGTCAATGTAGGTTTCGTTATCAACGTCATTGAGGATCCGGCCGAACGCGTCGAGGTGCTTCACCGCGCATTCGAGTTGGCCCAGCGCGTGATGTCGGTCGGTGTCATGCTGTATGGGCCGGATGTACCTGGACGCCCTTACCGGGATGGTCACATCACCTCACGCGGCACGTTTCAGAAGTACTTCAAGCAGAGCGAACTCAAGGACTACCTTGACCACGTGTTAGGACAAGATGCGATGCTGGTCGGGCCTGGCGTGGCCATAGTGTTCAAGGACAAGGCTTGGGAGCAGCGGTTCCTCGTTGGGCGCTATCGGCGCGCTGGCGTCTCGGCCCGCCTGCTGGCAGCACGGCCACGTCCTACCACGCCGAGACTGGATCGATCTGTCGCGCGTCGTGCCGAGTTGCGGGCCGAACCCGAACAGCCTCATCCGTTGTTGGAGTCGCTGTGGCGCTTGTCGCTGGATCTGGGGCGCGTTCCGGAAGCACTGGAGGTGCCGTTCCTCGCGGAGATCGACCAAGGCTTGGGCGGCCTTCAGCGCGCAGTGCGCAAGATGTCGATGGCGTTCGAACCGAAGCTGCTGGACGAGGCCCGGGCCGTGCGCACAGAGGATCTTCGCCTGTACTTCGCGATGCAGCAGTTCGGCAGACGCCCTCGGTACCGGCAGCTCGAGATGAGGCTGCAGAGAGACATCAAGGCATTCTTTGGCGACTATGCCTCGGCACAGGCAGCAGGGTTGGCGCTTCTCACCCAGGCTGCAGATTCGCTCGCGCTAGGGCAGGCCTGCCACGACGCTGCAGTTCAAGGCCTTGGATGGTTGGAGGGAGACCACCTGCAGTTCCACGTGTCGCTCGTTGAGCGCATGCCTGCCGTGCTGCGGGCCTTCGTGTCGTGCGGGCTATTGATCTACGGCGACCTGAGTGCCGTGGATTTGGTGAAGGTCCACAGCAGTTCCGGCAAGCTGACTTTGATGCAGTTCGAGGGGTTTGCCGTCAGTCCGTTGCCTCTGATGAACCGACGAGTGAAGGTCAATGTGCGCCGCGCGGACTGCGACGTCTTCGAGTACGGGCAGGCCTACCCCAAGCCGCCTTTGTACTGGAAGAGCCGCTTCATGCATGAGGAGATGCCCGGCTACGAAGAGCAGGTGGCCTTTGATGAAGCTCTTGAGGGCGCGGGCGTGCTCGGTGACTCGGAGTACGGCGCGTCGGCCGAGGAACTGTCTGAGGCGCTTGCTCGGAGACGCCTGGAGATCGCCGGCATGCGACTGCGCGGGAGTACGAGCGTGCCTGACATCGACGCTCGATGTGGCTCTCGATTCACGTATCGAGAGTTGATCGAATGTGGAGAGACCCAGGCGCGACTGGGCCTCGCCAACATCCCTCGTAACCCGGAGACCTTCAACGCGCTCAATGATCTGGCGATCAAGCTGCTCGATCCGCTGGTTGAGTACTTTGGCTCGATCCAGCTCACCTACGGCTTCTGCTCCCTCGAGTTGGGACGGCACATCAAGGCGCGTGTAGCCCCGGCGCTGGACCAGCACGCCGCCCATGAACTGAATCGGCGAGGCGAACCGATTTGCGCAAGGGGCGGCGCCGCATGTGATTTCCTCGTCGAGGACGAAGACATGCGCGAGGTGGCCGGCTGGATCATCGCGAACCTGCCGTTTGATCGTCTGTACTTCTACGGCAGCAGGCGCCCAATCCATCTGAGCTACGCGGCCTCGGAACTGCGCGAGGCCATTGAGATGAGAGCTGGGCCGTCGGGTCGTCTGGTGCCGCGACGGTACGGACTGTGATTCGGGAGGTTCCGCGCGCAACTGTCTGAAGGAGTGGCGCTTTGCCCCGCGAGCGATGGCGTGGCTGAGCGTCCGGCCGCCTGAGCGGCAAGACGGGCGATGTCTTCCTGTCCCACCGCGTCGAGGGTCGTCGTGTTGCGCAGGCATCCCTGAACGTCCGAAAAATGTATACGACTTTCGGACAATTCGAAGTGAGCAGGGTGTCCGAAATAGAACAACAGTTTTCGGACAGAGGGGTTGTCAGCAGTCCGAAAATAATATACAAATATCGGACACCATGTCCGACCTCAAGGCTAAGATTTCCGCACTCGTCGAATCCGACGGTCCTGGCCGTGTCTGGGTGCCGACCGACTTCGCCCAGTTGGGAACCCGTGACGCGATCGACAAGGCCCTGCAGCGCATGGTCTTGGCCGGTGAACTACGGCGTATCGACCGCGGCCTGTACGACAGGCCGGTCATCAACAAGCTGACGCAGCGCCCCACCACACCCGACTACCGCGCCATCGTGGAGGCCATTGCCCGGCGTGACCAGTTGCGCATGCTGGTCGACGGCATGACCGCGGCCAACGATCTCGGCTTGACAGACGCCGTGCCGGCCCGGGTCACCATCCACACCGACACGCGCCGCAAGTCCGTCAAGCTGGACAACCTGGTCATCGACTTCAAGCAGACGGCGCCCAGCCGCCTGTACTGGGCGGGTCGGCCTGCCATGCGGGTCGTCCAGGCTTTGCACTGGCTCAAGGACACTCTGACGTCCGACCGTTCAAGGGTCATGACTCGGCTGGCAAAGATGTTGGCGGATCGTGTCCACGGTCCCGCGATCCGGCAGGACCTGATCGACGGCTTCGCGGTCCTGCCGGGCTGGATGCAGGGCATCGTGCGCGAACTGCCAGGCTGCGATCCTCAACGGGATGCCGCTGCACTCGACAAGCCTGCAGCACGCCGGACCAAAGGCGGGACCCGGCCAACCAGACATGTGGAGGTGGCCCGGTGAACGCTGCCTTCAACACGGTGATCACGGCCAGCCCGGCCGACCGGCGCGATCTGTTCCTCGCAGCTGCCGCACGGCTGGGTACGGCCGTGCAAAACGTGGAGAAGGACTTCTGGGTGTGCTGGACGCTGGACGCGCTGTTCAATGGACTGCCCGCCGGCGGTCCGCGCCTGTTGTTCAAAGGCGGAACTTCTCTGTCCAAGGCGTTCGGCCTGATCTCCAGGTTCTCGGAAGACATCGACATCACGGTGTTCCGAGAGGATCTGGGGCAGGGAGCCCATGCGGCCGATCTCGAAGCGCTCAGCGGGAAGAAGCGCAGAGCAAGGCTTGATGCCATTCGCGCGGCCTGCCAGACCTACATCACGGGGACCATGATCGGACAGCTGGCCGAGATCGCCGCTGTCGTGATTCCCGATGCTGCCTTCAAACTGGAGGCGGATCCTGACGACAAGGACGGCCAGACATTGCTGCTGTGGTACCCCGCCGTGACAGCGGCCACCGGGGACTACATCCGAGCGGCAGTCAAGATCGAGGCGGGCGCGAAGTCCGCCCTAGATCCTCATGTCGCGGCGACGGTCGCGCCTTACGTAGCGCAGGATTTCGCCGGCGCCGACCTGTCGGTGTCCAACATCACCACGGTCAAGCCGGAACGCACCTTCTGGGACAAGGTGATGATCCTGCACGGCCTGCGGCAATGGCACGACCGGCGCAAGGAACTACGCCAAGAGGGCCAGCGCGTCTCCCGGCACTACTACGACATCCATCGATTGCTGCAACAGGACGCGGCATCCGACTGGCGGGCGGACCAAACCCTGGCGATGGATTGCGCCACGCATGCCCGCCTGTTCTTCGGCAGCGCCGACCTGGGCCTGGATGCCGCGAAGCCAGGGACGTACACGCTGATGCCTCAAGGGGCCATGCGCGACGCGCTGGCGAAGGACTATGCCGCCATGTCGGGCATGATTTTCGGCGCAGTGCCTTCACTGGACGAAGTGCTGGTCAGTGTGGAACACCTGCAGCAGTCGATCAACCGCGAGGTCGCCGCGGCGGCTGCTGCATGAGCGACTACTTCAGCGACCGCGAGAACGGTCCGCGCGCCCGTACAGAGCAGGTGATCACGCCCACAGTCTGGGCGGCCATCGCTGCGACCGTGCAGGGGCTGATGAACAGCGGCGCGTTGGCTCAACGCTTCCCCGAGCGATGCCCGGATGGGCAGGCGATCTGCGGCTGCGACGAAGGCGCGCTAGCCGCTTCCGTCATGGCCGAAATGCCTGGGCTGGAGTGGCCGCTGCAGATCACAGCCGAGGTCAGCGAGGGCTTCATGTCCAAGCGCGAGCCGTTTGCGCCGTCAACGCTTCTGGTGCTGGACTTCATCGAGTTCGTCTATAGCGCAGTCGCCAAGCCGGTGCCCGGCAAATACCACGACTTCTTCAGCCATCACCATCTGACGTTCGATCAAGAGGCGGGGAAGGAAGAGTTCCGCGCCAGGATCAACCGTCTGTTTTCGCGGAACGGGCTGGCGTTCGAGATGCTCACCAGCGGCCGGATCGTCCGCGTGTTGCCACCTGTGCTTGGGGACGACCTTCGGCGAACAACATTCAACTCGGGCGACCGCACGCTGGACGTCTTGCTTGAGGAGTGCCGGGTGAAGTTCTCAGACCGCAATCCCCTTGTGCGGCGTGAAGCCCTCGAGCGATTGTGGGACGCCTGGGAACGTCTGAAGTCCCTGGCCGATCCTGACAAGAAGACCTCCGTGCAGAAGATCCTGGATGCAGTGACATCGGAGCCGACGCTGCGCGCCAGGCTGGAAGTCGAGGCCAAGGAACTCACCGACGTCGGAAACAGCCACCTGATCCGACACTACGAGGTCAAGCAGGTGCCGGTGATCGACGTCGATCACGTGGACTACCTGTTCCACCGCCTGTTCGCGATGATTCAGTTGATGCTGAGAAAGAAGGGGCCGTGATGGAGGAGGCGCGCGCACTTTCCCTGAGCCTGGCGCCAACCACCGGCAAAGTACCAAAACGTTGAGGATGATTTAATACCATGAAGAAACACGCGCAATTCCGCGCTCAGCGGTATTCGAGAGGCGCATCTGCTTCCCTGTCGAATTCACGACTGGCAGTGACGGAAGCAAGGTCGCGCGCGGTCGGGATGCAGGACCGCACAACAACAAGACAGGGAGGGGCGAAATGAGTAGCAGCAACGACCGCTTTTCCGGCCACGAGTCTTTCGTGTGCCGCTATGGCTGGCTTCCCAAGGTGTTTCGCGCCGTCAAGAAGGAGCCCAACCTCCTGCGTACCGAGGAACGAGCGATCAATACGCTCGGCATTGGGCGCAACATGGTGAAGTCCTTGCAGTTCTGGGCTGAGGCCTCGGGTGTCCTGAGGTCAGCGGAAGACGGCGGTCATGAACCCGGCGTGGTCGGCTCCATCCTGTTTGCGGGGCAAAAACCCTGGGATCAGTATCTCGAATCCCTTGAGTCCCTTTGGCTCATTCACTGGCACCTCACGACCAAGGGCGGCTTGGCTGCGTGGCGCGAGGTGTTCGCCGAAGGTGGGCTGGTTCGATTCGATCGAAAGCAACTGATCGAAGCGTTGGTGCGCCGAGGGGCTGGCGCTGCGCGGGCGCTCGCCCCGAGCACCCTGGAGCAGCATGCCTCCATCTTCGTCCAGTCGTACTACCAGGAAGAGCGAGGCACGGACGACACGTCATGGTCGCCACTGCAAGACCTGGCGCTGGTAAAGGCGACCAAGGGCGAGGATGGTCGGACCGTGTTCAACACGGAGTCACGTGCCCCGGTGGGATTGACCTGCCGTGTTTTTGGGATAGCGCTTTCGGACTTCATCGCCCGCGCAGGCGAGGGTGAGTTCAGCATGGACTTCGAGCGCCTATTGAAGGACGTGGACAGTCCCGGCTTCGTGTTCAGAATGGATGAGCATCAATTGCGGATGTTCATTGAAACCATGAGCGACCTGCTTCCTGGCGCGCTCCGCTTTGTGGACACGGCCGACACGCAAAGCGTGGTCCTGAACACCAAACGGATGGATCCGCAGTTCCGACTCCGGCAGGCAGAGCGAGTGGCCGCGCATGTCTAAGAGAATCATTGATTTCCTTGCCCTCGGTGGTGGACACACGCGTTCCATCGCGCTGGATCGCGACCTTCACGACGACTCGGGCGTCAGCAACTACCTGCTGACGCCGGCCGCGATCAATGCCCTGAAGCAGATCGGCACGGGTCTCGGAGACGGTCGCGCGCAACGCGCGTGGAAGATCGTTGGCCCCTACGGGAGCGGGAAGTCTGCTTTGGGTGTGATGCTCGCCCAACTGCTGAGCGGAAGGCAGGAGCACCCCGCCGCAGCACGGGCCATCCACAAAGTCGCCCCGCAGGTCAGCGCTCTGTTCCGCGACGCACGACGCTTTCCCCTCGCCATCGTAGGTTCGCGGCAGTCTATCGGAGCGGCGCTGTGCGCGGCCATTGGAGCCGCGTTGGTGCGTCTCGGAAAAGGCAAGTCTTCCCTCACGTTCAGAAAGCAGCTGAATCTCGACGCGCTGACGTACAAGAATCTTCCGCTGAACTCTGTCGCAGGCGTTCTTGTGGCCGACTTTGCCGAGGTCGTTCGTGCCGAGGGGTACGACGGTGTGGTCCTGCTGATCGATGAGGTAGGCAAGTTCATTGAGCATGCTGCGCTCAATCCCGAGGGGAGCGATCTGATCGCTCTCCAGCAGGTCGCCGAACAGGCATGCCAGGCGGGCGACGCAAAGCTTGCGGTTGTGGCCATGCTGCACCAGCACTTCGCCAGCTACGCCGCCGGCGTTGGGCGCTCGCTTGGAGACGAGTGGCACAAGGTGGCGTCCAGGTTCGACGAGGTTCCGTTCGACGAGCCGGTCGAGAGGTACGCCCACTTCGCGGCGCATGCCTTGGGGGTCAAGCCTGGACTCCGCGAGCACGCCAAGCAGCTCAGTGAGGCCAAGGCACTCTATGCCAAAGCACGGAAGCTGGGAGTTCTTCAGGTTCGGTCGGAAGCGGACCGGGCTCTGTTCGATCAGGCTGAGACCCTGTATCCGCTGCACCCGATGACGATTGCTGCGCTCGCCGTTGTGTCTAAACGCTATGGCCAGAGTGAGCGGTCGTTCCACGCATTTCTCCGGGGCAGTGAGCCCTTGGGCCTGCGTGAGTTCGCCGAGCGGGAGATGGGGGCGGACGTCTGGTATCGCCTCTCCGATCTGTTCGACTTTCTCGCCGGGGGCTATGGCCTGAGGTTCAGGGATTTGAGCGCCGAGCGGCGTTGGGTGTTCGCGCTGTCGACGATGGAGCGCCAGACGTTCGACGCGCCAGCGCTGCAGGTACTCAAGTGCGTCGCGGTTCTGGAACTCGTCGCCGGCGGACTGGGGCTGCCCATCACCACTGAAGTGCTGGCATTCGCGGCCGGTGACGTCGGGGCTGACGTCGTGTCCAAGCTCTGCGCTGGTCTTGTCGACCAGGGGGTGCTTGTGCGACGCCGGAGCAAGACGGAGTACGCCTTTGCGGTGTCCGATGCCGTCAACATCGAAGCGGTCTATGAGCGCGCGGCTCGTGGTGGCGAGGAAGAACTGGCGATCACAGGCATTTCGCACGCACTGTCTCAACGGCTCATCGTCGCCAACAAGCACTACGCCAAGACGGGGACCATCCGGACCATGGGAGTGACTGTGGGATCGCTAGCGTCGTGGCCGAAAGTCCCCGTGATCAAGTCTGAGGAACTGCAGCCCGATGCGTGGCTGAAGCTTGTCCTTGTGATGAAGGGTTCGGACGAAGAGGTCGCGGCCCAAACAAAGTTGAAGGCGGAGACCGACCATCTGGTCGTCGCGGGAAGTCTCGCGTTGAATCCCGCCAGTCGTGCCGCGCTGGCCGAATATTCGATTTGGCTGGCCGTGCAGAGGGATGTCACGAGCAAGCGCCTGGATCCCTGGACGAGCCAGTACGTTGCCGGTCGTTTGCACGATGCGCGTGAGGTGGTCGGCAGTCTGGTCCTTTCGGAGTTGCTGCCAGGGGATGAACGTCCCGGGCCGCAGTACTGGCATCGGGGAAGGCCAATACCCACCAGCCAGAAGATGAATACGAGCCAACTGGCCTCGTGGCTGTTCGAGAAGGTGTATGACCAGACCCCGCGTGTCGTCAACGAGCTGATCAACAAGGATCGTCCGCCGAGCGCCATCGTGCTCGCGCGACAGCGGATGTTCGAAGTGGTGTTGGGCGGTGACCCGACCCGTCCGATCTGCGCGGCCACCGAGTTTCCGCCTGAGCGCCTGATTCACACCACGCTGCTGCGCGAGACCGGGCTCTGGAAACAGGAGGGTGACCGGTGGTCGCTGACAGAACCGACGAGTGATGCGCCAATCGATATCACCAGAATCTGGGGCGTGATCTCCGAGGCCTTGCGGGCCGAAGCTCCCCCGACCTTGGCGGGTCTTCTGGAGGAACTGGCGGCGCCGCCGTGGGGTGTGCGGGCGGGGCCGGCGGGCATCTGGATCGTCCTCTACCTGCTGATCCACCGCAGCCGCTGCGCGGTCCTTGAGAGAGGCACGTTGCTGCTCGAGCTCACCAACGAGCACCTACAACGGATGCACAAGAATCCGCAGGTATTCGAGCTGCGGGAGCTTCCGCACGATGAGGCCAGCCGAAAGCGCTTGAGCGCGTACCGCAAAACGTTTGCTGCAATCGGTTGCTCTGTCGAAGGAGAGTTGACATTCCTGGAGTTAGCACGGAGCTTCTATCGCTGGTATGAGCGTCTGCCTGAGTTCAGTCTGCAGACTTCGCGAGTGGCCAAGGACACGATGCTCCTGCGGTCAGTGATAAACAAGGCGCAGGACCCGATCAAGTTGCTGACGGTTTCCCTGCCTGAGCTTTATGTGCAGGCGAAAGCCAAAGTAGCTTTTGATGAGTGGCTGACCGCAACTCTGACCGACCTGGGGATGGCGAATCGGCGCCTGCAGGAGACGGTATCGCATGAACTGGGCCAGGCTTTCGAGATTGCTGGGCCGCTTGGCAGAGTACGGAATCAACTGCAGGCTGAATGCGCCGGAGCAGCGGGCGACCTGGGCGACGCACGCCTCAAGAGTTTCATCCTGCGTTGTACCGACCTCTCGTTGACCGACGAAAAGTGGCTCGACTCGATCGGCAGCCTCGTCGTGCAGCGCCCTCTTGATGCGTGGACGGACGAGACGGTCGGGAGGTTCTCCGAAGCGATGGCTGATCTCTGTGCGCAATACAAGCGCTGGATGCGATTTGTCATGCAACGGGGCAAGATGCCGCGCGCTGTGGAGCGATTCGTCGGTCTGACATTGACCATGGCGGGTGGCCAGGAGACATCGCTGTTCTTCACCACGTCAGACCAGTCGAAAGAGTTGGCGCAATCGGTGGTGGCGATCGTCTCGAAGCAGACGAAGGGCAACGTTCAATTGGCGGTGGCGGCATTGGCGCAAGCGTTACTGGACTTGCAAGGGTCGGCAAACAACAAGACAGAGAAGGACGAAGGTCATGGCGAACGACAAGCGCGTTAGGCACATCCTCAGCCTTTCAGGAGGAAAGGACAGCGCGGCCCTCGCTCTCTACATGCGAGACCGCGTTCCTGAGATGGAGTACATCTTCAGCGACACGCGAAAGGAACTGCCTGAGACGTACGAGTACCTTGAGCGTATTTCGAGCTACCTCGGCAAGGAGGTTACCCGCCTCAATGCCGACGTCGGGTTCGATCACTGGTACGAGATGTACGGCGGAATGATTCCGTCCAATCATCGTCGCTGGTGCACGCGCGCATTGAAGCTGAAGCCTTTCGAGCAGCATTGCGGGAGCGACGAAGTTGTCAACTATGTTGGTCTGCGCGCAGACGAAGAGCGCAGTGGCTACATCAGTCACAAGCCCAATATCAAGCCCGTCTACCCCTTCAAGGAGGACGGACTGATCTTGAGGGACATCGAGGAGATCCTGCGGTCTTCCGGTGTCGGCATGCCGCCCTACACCAAGTGGGGAAGAACCCGATCTGGCTGCTACTTCTGCTTCTACCAGCAGAAGATCGAGTGGGTTCGCCTGAAAGAAACCCATCCCGACCTGTACGACAAGGCCAAAGCGTACGAGAAGCCATATGAGAAGACCGGAAACTTCTTTACGTGGAGTCAGGGCGAGAGCCTGACTGAGATGGAGCAGCCGGCCCGGGTCGAGCAGATCAAGCGAGAGCACGTCATTCGGATCGAACGCAAGGTGGCTCGCAAGGAAAACGCGACATTGCGAGAGGTGTTTGCCGAGGCAGATCGCGGCGAACAGCCAGACGAGGACGATGATCAAGGGTGTTTGGTCTGCCACCTCTGACGCGCAATGACTTTCAACGTCAAGGCTAGAGTTCTGCTGGAGCTTGGCGCCGAGCTAATCAGTTCGGACAGCATCGCACTCTACGAACTCATCAAGAACTCTGTCGACGCTGGCAGTGAGAGTGTAGAGATTCGTGTCAATGTCGCGTTGACTCCATCAGGACACCGAGTTCTGCAGTCCCAACTTTCGTCGTTGGCGCCGCGGACGCGGCTTCGTCGCGATTGGCTGGAAGACGCAGTCAAGCGCTATTTCGAGACAACTGCGTCGGTTGATCTGCGGGCGAAGTTTGTCGACCTGCTGGAGGGAAAGTCTCCGGCGGCGGCGGCAACGCACGCGGACGCGTTCTATCGAGAGTTCACCTGCATTGAGGTAGAGGACTGGGGCGGCGGGATGTCCATGGAGGATCTGAAAACAAAGTTCCTGACCATTGGCACGCCCAATCGCGCGCAAGAACGAGCCAGGCTTGGCAGGGCTGCCAAGCTGTTGGGCGAGAAGGGCATTGGGCGTCTCTCCGCGATGCGTCTCGGGCTGACCACGGAAATCGTCACCGGCACGAAGAACGACAACCATTGGTCCACGTTGCGAGTCGATTGGTCAGCGCTTCGCGACGATCCCGACCTTGATCTGGATCAATTCCCAGTCGAACCGGAGCGCGGCGACCCCAAGAAGCGTGGCGTCGATCAAGGAACCCTGGTCCGAATCAGTGACCTCCAAGCCGACTGGTCGATGAGGCGGCTTGTAGCCCTGGCGAGGGCGGAGTTCTCCAAACTACAGGACCCTTTCGACCACTCTCGGACGGTTCTCGAACTGAGCCTGACCTTCAATGGCCAGGATATCGCAGCCATCCAGGAACTGGACCAGGACTGGCTTGAAAAATGGCATGGCTACTTCGACGTGACGTTTGCCTATGAACCGGTCGATCCTGACGACTCTGACGACCATCGCCGGCGGCCTGTCCTCAAAGGGTTAGCGCGGTTTCGCGTGCCGGACCAAACGGGCCACGATGACGCCACTGAAGTCATAGACGAGAAAGAGATCGCAGCATCGGGCGATGGAATCTTTAGCCTGCTGGCTTCCACTGAGTATCAGGTGGCTGGCGGGGTGATCAACGATGCTGAGCGATTCGCTGGCATCGACACCCTTGGGCCATTCAAGGCGAGGGGCTATTGGTTCAATCGGCAGAGAGCACAGAAGGAGTTCGGTGAGCAGTACGAAAAGTTCAAGCTGTGGCTGGAACAGTGGGCTGGCGGCTTGCTGGTGTACCGGGATGGTTACCGCGTGTACCCATACGCAGCACCGGACGACGACTGGCTGGAGTTGGACCAGCGCGCGCTGCGCCGCAGATCATTCAAGCTCAACCGCGGGCAGTTCGTGGGCTACGTCCGCATCACCTCCAGCGACAACCCGGAACTGCGCGACCAGACCAACCGACAAGGACTCTGCGACGCCCCTGAGAAGCGCGCGTTGGTGCAAAGCCTTCAGCATGTAATCTGGAAGGAATTGGGCGCACTGGTTACAAGCCACGAGGAGCGATCGACGCGCCAGTCACTGTCGACGGTTCGGGAGATTGAGAAGCAGGTGACCGAGAGTGCGCGCGACGCGAAGGGTCGGTTGCGCGAGCTTGCACGGCGAGCGCCCGCGGAGCGAGAGACTGTTGCGCAGCTTCGGGGATATGTGGACGAACTGGAGGCTGCCTGGGCGGCTGCAAAGAAGGCCATCAAGAAGCAAGCGGGGCAGGCTGAGATGTACATGCACTTGGCAGGCGTGGGCATGCTCCTGGAGTTCGTGATTCACGAACTCAATCGAGTCACCAGCGCGACGTTGCAGGATCTGCAGTCCGTGAACGGCCGATCGTTGCCACCAGGGCTGCGATCACTGACTAGGCAGCTTCAGACGCTTGACAAGCGATTGCGAATACTTGATCCGGTGAGCACTCCGGGCCGTCAGCGCAAGGAAGAGACCGATATTGTTGAGGTGCTGCAGACGCTGCTCGACGCCCATGAGCAGCAATTCGAACGGCATGACATTCATGCGACGCTCGTTGTCCGCCCGTCGGGTGGCGGATTGTCTTCCAGCGTAGTAGTAGGTCAGATGTACCAGATCTTCGAAAACCTGATCTCGAACTCCGTTTACTGGCTGTCGCACCACCGTTCGATCGAACGGGTTGCGAATGCGCCGAGCTTCGAAGCCGCGATTGAAATTCGAGTCGATGCCGCGGGAAGAACTGTTTCGTTCCGCGACAACGGGCCTGGTATTGAGTGGGCTGATCGCGACAAGATCTTTGAGCCGTTCTTCAGCAAGAAGCCCGCTGGTCGAGGTATCGGTCTGTACATTGTGAAGAACTTGTGCAAAGAGAACGAGATTGCTCTGAAATTGCTTGAGCGGTCGGCGAGTGGGACCGCGCCTGGGTTCCTGTTTGAAATGCCATGAGCGACGATGGGAAGCAGGGGAGAGAATGGAACAAGCATCGACTGTTGCCCGATCAAAGGCGATCATAATCGACGACGCATATTTGCGTCCTACGCCAGATGACCTCAAGAACAGCCTCCCTTCACTACGTCGGTTCCTGAGGGCGGTTCCAGAAGCAAAGGTCTGGTTCGATGCGACATTCAGTTTGAATGGTACGGTTTCGGACCGCGGCTACTTTGAGCCACTTTTGCAGAGTTCAGATCTAATTCTTGAACTCTGGGGGCGGCGGTCAGAGTGCCCCGAGAACCAGCGGTTTCTCGAGGAAGGGATCCCGGATCTCGTGGCCGAAGTTGAGTCCGTCAGACTCCCTCTCGGACACGTAGAGAAAGCGCTGGCCGCGAGCGCATGGGAGCTCGTCTGCTTTGGCAGTTTGCCGGACTTGGCACGCGTTCCTGCCGATGCACGTCTTGTTGTGATCGACTATGTGTTGACTGAGGAAACGCCTGCGGACATAGCCGCCAAGATCGCACAGAGCACGATCTTTCTTCAACGGCTTGTTGAGCGTGCCGTCGCGTCGTCGATGGCGCTGCCGCTCATCGTCTTGATCTCGAGCCGACCGGGCGTAGCGACGAATTACGCTGAGGAGTTCAGGGAGGCCGTTGGGCTGCATGGTGGTTACTTCCATTTTATTCTGAAAGCGAACATACCTCAGCAACTTAGAGCACGCGTTCAGGGCTTCATAGCAGAAGTCGAAGAGCTGGAAAGCTATCGGAAGGTTCACGGGGCGTTGCAGACTTCACTTGCGTCTGCTTGTACTGCGCTCATGAACAGCGTCAAGGCCCTGGAGTTGCAGGACCTTGCCGCGCTGCACGTCGGGCATCTCATTCGCGAAGGTGAGCCGCTGGGTGACTATGTCGGCTGGATGCTTGGTCAAGTCCTTGCTGCGAAGCTCCAGCAGAGTGTGCTGCTGGCCGAAGCCTCCGGCACCTTGCCCCCGGAGAATCATCAAGTACTGTTGGGGCACTTGAAGCCTACGCAGGGAATTCCGAAACTGTTCTGCGAAGTCTCGTCGGTTCGGACGGCGTCCGGCGACAGAGCTAGGGAGAGATTAGGAATACGCGAACTGCGCTTTGGGGACATCTTCGTAGGACGCGTGAGAAGCAAGGTGGATCTCTCCAAGTTTCGACTGGTTGTGAGTCAGACTTGCGATCTGTTGCAGGAGAAGATCACCAATGGCCAGGTCCTTTGCGTCGAAGGGAAGGGCGCGGAGGTCGTCGCTTCGGAGGCAGAACTGGTGCGAGCCACTTTGCGTCAGTTGGACGACAAGGGCAGCACTCTGGTTCGCCTTGAAGGCGACCGGTACTACCAGGTCGAGTGGGCCGAGGAAAACTTGGTGAGCATCGACCAAGGTGCGCTGAAGCGTGAACGCGGCTATAGCTACGTCGGGCGGCTGAATGAGATCTATGCGCTCGAGGTTCAGCACAATGCGCTCAATCGCTTAAGCCGGATAGGTGTGCCGGTCAAGCCAGGCTACGGTGCTGTGTTCGGAGTGTTCCATCTTCGCGTGTGGAGTGCGAAGGCCGAAGTCGCCGCGCTCGCGCGGACGTTTGACAACAAGACGGTGACTGCGGTGCTGCGTCCCTTGCCGAGAAATCAGGTCGCGATCCTCTTGTCAATGGAGGTTAAGAAGTGGCTCGTCGAACAGTTGACTGAGTTGCGGGGTTCAGAACTGTTCCCAGCGGACTTGGTTACCGTGGCAGACGATCTTGTCCAGAGCATCGGGGCTGACCAGGATTTCCGTTTCCTTTGCAGTCGATCGAAGAAGGGGATTCTGCAGCTTGGTGTGTACAGAGATGCGGTGGAGGACGGAAGGCAAGTCAAGAAGCTCGAGTGGCTGAACAAAGTTTCGGTGAGCGTTGGCGCCGCACCTCTCATTGCTGACGTGTCTCAAGCTCAGGGCGTGCGTGTGCAACTCGAGCTTGACCCGATCTCCTAGAGCACCTACTCACGCGTCAGGTTGATGCACACACAAAGTCGGCAGAAGACTTTTTCAGAATCGCCATTGGTCGGTCCGCTTGAAAGAATGGCTACGCATCCTCGATGAGTGGCCGTTGAAAGTGGGCGTCGGTTCGGGCCAAGTGGCAGCTTCGCAACGCCAACTCGAGCGGTACGTCTTCGGTGAGTGCTCCGAGTTCATGCCCGAAGGCGACGAGCTCATCGATCGGTTTCAAGTGCGCTAGTGCAGTGCGCGTGAATTTATAGAACTTAACGGCGCCGGCATACGCAGACGTTCCAGGAGGCTGGAGCGTAAGCGGTCAATCAACCGCGTCCTTGCGCCGTGCGCCGGTTGTTGATCAGCGATCGGCCGCGGCAAGGCGCCAGGGCAGCAGGGCCTCGTAGTCTTCGACGGTCTTGGCCCTGGGCAACGCAACCAGCAACGCACTGAGGTAGCGGTAACCATCGATGCCGTTGGCTACGCAGGTTTGCAGCAGCGAGTACAGGTTCGCGCTGGCGTTGGCGCCGCCTACCGTGTCGGCGAACAACCAGTTCCGTCTTCCGACGACGAATGGGCGGATCGCGTTTTCGCAGGCGTTGTTGTCGATCGGGTAGCGGCCGTCATCTACGTAACGGCTGAGCTTGGGCCACTGCGCGGTGAGGTAGTGCAGCGCCTTGCCCAGCAGGCTGCCCGGCAGCACGCCGTGCAGGTGCTGCAGCGCCAAGGCCTCGATCTGCTCCAGCACTGGCCTGCTGTGCTGCGTGCGCCGCTGCTGCAGTGCATGGGCATCGAGGTCGTCGCGGCGAGCGTCGACCTCGACCTTGTACAGCCGGCCGATGAGCTCGATGAACTGTGCCGGCAACTGTTCCGGTCCGCGCTTGTCCTTGGGCAGCGCCTGCAGCGCATCGTTGAAGTACCTCCTGCAATGCGCCCAGCATCCCAGGTGCACGAGTCGGTGCTGCTGGGCTATTGCCCCATAGGGCTCGTAGCCGTCGCTCATCAGCACGCCCCCGGGCCGCATCCCCTCATACAGTGTCCTGGCCGCGTGCGTGCTGCGGCTGGGTGAGTAGCCGAACAGCCGGATCGGCGGGCCGGTGCCGTCCTCGCCGCTGGCCTGGGTCATCTGCACCCACATGTAGCTCTTGGCCTGGGCCTTTCTCCCCGGTTCCTTGAGCACCTGCACCTCGGTCTCGTCCCCGTGGACGATGAACGAGTCCAGCAGTGCATCGCGCAGCAGGTTGATCACCGGTTGCGTCGCCTGGCCTACCCTCACGACGCTGGCGGCCAGCGTGTTGCGCGACAGCTCCGTGCCACCGAAGCGGCCCATGAATCGACCAAGAAGTGCGGCCTGCCGGTACAGCGGCAGCCCATCCAGGTACTTCGACGTGATCACCCAGGCCAGCGCCGCCTCGCTGAGCAGGCCCTTGGGGATCACCTGGGGCGGCTTGGCTGCCAGGCGCAGGCCACCGTCGCAGCACGGGCACGCGTACTTCACCCGCTCGTGGCGGATCACGCGCACCTGCTGCGGGATGACATCCATTTGCTCGCTGACTTCCACGCCGATCTCCCGCAGTGCCGCACCGTCGTGCGGGCACACGCGCTCGTCTTCAGGCAATTCGTGGCGCCGTACATCGCGCGGCAGGGCCGGGTCCAGCGGCTTGCGGCCGCGCTTGGCGCGCTTGTGTGCCGGCACCTCGACCTTCTCGTCTTCGATCTCGGCAGCTGCAGGCTGGGCCTGTGCGCCTTCGATCTCGGCTTCGTTGAAGAACAGGTCCTTCTGGTGCGCGACGCTGACTTCGCTCTTGGCGTCGAAGAGCTGGCGCTTGAAGCGGTTGAGCTGCTCCTTGAGCAGATCGCGTTCGGTGCGCACCACGCGCAACTCGCCCAGTGCATCGCTCAACGCCTTCTTCAGCGCTTCGAGTTCTTCGGGCATGGGCATGCGGGTCATCGGCGCGCATTCTCTTTATCCGGCGTGCCGATGCAGCCGTCATCTTCGCATCAGCCCGTAACAACGCGGACCTCTCGCAACCAACTCATACAGTAGTGCCGCTTCAGGCTACGCGCTCGTAGATCCGCTGGGGATGGCGCTGCACGACGGCGATGTCGATGCCCTCGAGCAGCCAGTGCAACTGCTCCACCGTCAATGTCGGCACAGCGTCAGCGGCTGGCCAGATAAAACGGTCCTGCTCCAGGCGTTTGAGCAGCAGCCAGTAGCCGTTGCGGTCCCAGCCCAGGATCTTCACGCGGTTGCGCCGCCGGTTGCTGAACACGTACACGCACGGCGCGAACGGATCCAGGCCCAGCGCCTGCTCCACCAGCAGTGCCAGGCCGTTGATGTTCAGCCGGAAGTCGATGGGCTCGCGGTGCAGGTAGACCTTCAGGGCTTCGTCGAGGCGGAACACCGCAGTCTCCCGAGCCCTTCGAGGAGCTTGATCACGCCGTCCAGGTCGGCGCCGCGCATGTCTAGCGTCGCCCCGTTGGGCAGGCGGACTTGAACGTCCAGTGCCGGAGCCACTGGTGCCGACGCGGGCGGCGCCGAGTCGACCTGAACCGCCACGAAGGCCGATGCAGCCGGCATCTCGATGATTTCGCACCGCGGCGCAGCAGCGCCGCACTTGCCGCGCTCGTGCTGTCGCACCCAATTGCTCAGGACGTTGGCATTGATGCCGCACGTCCGCGCGATCTTGGCCAGCGATACACCCGGCTGCCGGCTTGCTCGTACCAGCTCGCTTCGGGCCTGCGGGTCATAGATGCTGCGACCGTCGCGCTTGTGGCCAACAACCAGCCGCCTGGCGATCGCCTCGATTTCCTCTGTCATTACGTGCCCACCTTCCTACGTGGGCACGTAGGCTCTCAGGCATGGGCTTGGGGTTCAAGGGCGCCGTTTATTGACCGCTTACGCTGGAGCAGTGCGAGTTGCCAAGACGATCGAACTGGATGAGCACACCGAGCGGGAGCTTCGTGTGCTTGCCAAGCGCCGTACAGTGGAGGCCCGACTGCAGCAGCGAGCGCTCGTGGTGCTGCTGGCCGCTGAGGGTGGGCAGAACAAGGACATCGCCATCGAGGCTGGCCTGGACCGGCGCCAGGTTGCACTGTGGCGCCAGCGATTCCTGGCCGGCGGCATCGATGCGCTGCGCAAGGACGCTCCGCGCAGTGGCCGGCCGGCCACGATCACGGCGGAGATCGAGTCGCTCATCGTGCAGGCCACGCTGCACGACAGTAATAGTCCGACCAGCACCGTCATTGCGCCGCGATCGGCGTCGCTGCAGCATCTGACCTGATGGAGTGGGCCTAGGCGATGGTGCCCACCAACAGGAGATGGTGGGCACCATGGAGAGTGAAACAAGGATCGGCGAGCCGGCGCGCCGACAACATGATCGGTCGTTCAAGGCGGGCCTGGTCGAGCAAAGCTTGCAGCCTGGCGCATCCGTAGCGGTCATCGCTCGGAACAACGGCATCAACGCGAACCTGCTGTTCAAGTGGCGGCGCGATCACAAGCGAAAGACGACTGCCACTCCGATGCCGACCGCGCCGGGGCCGGCAGCCACAGTCCTGCTGCCTGTACACGTCGAACCGGTGACCAAGGTCGGTGCGAGCTCGGCGCTCCAGCCGCTGCCGCCCGCTGAAGTGGCGCTTGGCAGCCGAGTAGCCGCACGCGGCGGCGTCATCGAACTCGAATTCGCCGGCGCCCAACTCCGTGTGCGTGGCGCAGTCGATGAAGCAGCGCTGTGCAGCGTCTTGCGCGCCCTGCGCCACAGCGCATGATCGGGCCTCATGCCGGGACCCGGGTGTGGCTTGCCGCTGGCGTGACGGATATGCGCTGCGGCATCGACTCGCTGGCCTCGAGGGTCCAGATGGTGTTGACCGAGGATCCGTTCGGCGGCCACGTCTTCGCATTCCGCGGCCGAAGAGGCGATCTTGTGAAGCTGTTGTGGAGCGATGGCGACGGCATGTGCCTGTTGACCAAGCGACTTGAGCGAGGCCGCTTCGTCTGGCCACAGGCCGACAGCGGGCGCGTGTCGTTGAGCACCGCGCAGCTCTCGATGCTGCTAGAAGGGATCGACTGGCGGCATCCTGAACGCACCTGGCAACCGCACACGGCGGTGTAGCCGACGAGGCAATTCGTTGACGGGAGATATCCCGTTGCGAGAGGTAGTCGCGGCCGGCAAAGTCATGGTCATGACGTTCGCGGAACTCGTGGCCAGCAACGCTGCATTGAGCGGTGAGGTTCGGCGCTCGCACGAGGCCTTGAAGATCGCGCAGCTGACCATCGACAAGATGAAAGTCGAGTTGGCGTACCTGCGGCGCATGAAATACGGCCGCTCCAGCGAGAAGCTCGAACACGCGCAACTCGAACTCGTTGGCGGCCAGGTCGCGCAACCTGTGATTGAGCCGCCGGTCGATGCCGGCGCGGATGACGGGTTGAAGTCCAACGTGACGTCGCTCGATGTCGAGCGCAAGAAGCGCGAGCCCAAGACGAGACCGGGGCTGCGCGAGTTGCCTGCACACTTGCCGCGACGTACCGTCGTTCACACGCCGCTTGGTGGCTGCGGCTGCACGGCCTGTGGCGCTGGCCTGCGGGAGATCGGTCAAGACGTCTCGGAGGTTCTGGACTACGAGCCGGGCACCTTCCACGTGGTGCGCCACGTACGTCCGAAGCTGGCCTGTGCGGGGTGCCACACGATCACGCAGGCGCTGGCACCGAGCCGACCGGTGGACCGGTGCATGGCCGGCGCGGGTCTGCTCACGCACATTGCGGTGAGCAAGTTCGCCGACCACGTTCCGCTGTACAGGCTGTGCCAGATCTACGGTCGTGACGGCGTCGAGTTGAGCCGCTCGACCATCACCGACATGATTGGCAATTGCAGCCTGTTGTTGACGCCACTGGCTGATGCCCTTGGGCGCTACGTGCTGAAGGCCGACAAGGTCCACGGCGACGACACGCCAATTCGTGCGCTGGGCGGCAAGGGCGAGAAGGCGCACACGGCTCGGCTGTGGGTCTACGTTCGTGACGACCGCCCCAGCGGCGACAGGGCGCGGCCGGCGGTGTGGTTCCAATACTCGGCCGACCGCAAGGGCGAGCACCCGGCGCGGCACCTGTTGAACTACACAGGCATCCTGCAAGCCGATGCGTACTCCGGGTACAACGCGATCTACAAGGATGGTCGGATCCTTGAAGCTGGATGTTGGAGCCACGCACGCCGAAAGCTGTGGGACATCCACGTCAGACAAAAGCGCTTGCCCGGCACGCTGGCGCACGAGGGCTTGGTGCGGATCGGTGAGTTGTTCAAGGTCGAGGCAGAAGTGAACGGCAGATCGGCGCTACGGCGACGACGAATGCGCCAGGCGCGAACGGCACCGGTGTTGAAGGAATTGAAGTCCTGGATGAGCGAGACCTTGGCGCAGGTGTCGGCGAAGTCGCCGATGGCGTTGGCGATCGGCTATTCGCTGAGCAACTGGACGGCGCTGACGAACTTCGTTGATGACGGACGCATCGATGCACACAACAATACGGCCGAGCGGGCCCTGCGCGGCGTCGCAATGGCCTGCTCATAGTGCCCCACCTCGTTAAGTGCTTGAAAACATTGACATCTGGTTGTCAGCCTCGGCGCGACACGGGCGATCTGTTCGCGAGACTGCCTCGACGACCCGCTGATCCTGCAGATCGCTCGCACGA